>CAZNIA010000019.1:0-12027 GCA_964572995.1 Candidatus Woesearchaeota archaeon | reverse complement strand
TCTGGACAAGTCAAACTCGTGCAGGAGATGAAGCAGAAACAAAGTTCTTCAAATGCACTAAGTGTGATCATACTTGGAGAGAGTATAGATAGAAGCAGATATATGTAATTCTATATAACAATTAATATAAATTTCAAGTTTAAAATAAAACAATGGCAATTAGATATTTCAATATCAAGGAAAAACCAGATATGTATGAAATAGCAGTAAAAGTAGACACAGATAAATATATGAAAAAATCAATAGAAAGTTTTAGTTCTGAAAATCATTTATTTGAGAAAATAAAAGAAGATGAAAATTATGCCCACTTCAACATTATAGAAGAAGATTATTTTGTTTTAAGAGATAAAGCTGCAGATGTTACTGTAGTAGGAGCAAATCGTGTTATATTAAATAAAGGAAAAGGATTAGTTGCAAATGCGTGTGTAGATAGTTCAGGAAATATAAAATTATACAACAAAAAAAAGAGTTTATTGGTTAAAGAGATAAGCAAATCCAAAGCATACTCTCTTAAAAGAGATGCTAAAAACTGGAGAGGACTTCAATCTTGGATTTAAAAAAAGAAATGACCCCGATGGGATTTGAACCCACGACACCTAGATTAAGAGTCTAGTGCTCTAACCAGGCTGAGCTACGGAGTCATTTTGTGTTTGTATGAATCTATATGCTCAGATGGTTTGTTCGTTAGAACTTTAACCAGGCTGAGCTACGGAGTCAAAATTAAATGTCTGGTATAAAAAACATAGAATAAATTTATTTAAAAAACTTCTTAATCCTCATCTTCTTCACTTTCATCATGATCCTTCCCAGAATCATTATTCTTCAGCTTATCCCAATATTCATTTCTTTCAAGATTTGCATAAAAATGACTTTTTCCTTCTTTTCTTAACTTCCAATAAATTAAATTTCCATTAACAGTATTTATTCTTCTTTCAACTTTAACTAAAGCTCTTTTTGCAGCACTTATTGCCTGAGGTTTTGATTTTTTATCACTAAGCCTTTTTTCCTCTTCTTTTTTCCATTCCAAAACTTCCTGCATTTCTTCTTCAGCTTCTGTATATTTCTCTTCTATCTCCTTATTAGTCAAAGGAGGAAATTTTATTCCCTTATAACTACCGCTAGTCATAGATAAAAAAAAGAAAAAGAGTTAATAAAAATTGCTATTATTTCAAATAAAATTATTTGATTTCATTCCTTCCTGAATCGGGGCAGTTAGTAATCACCTCACTGCAATTTTATCTTATAAGCTTTTGAATATTTTCAATAGCCTCTGCGACTTCAATTCCCTTCTTAGTTAGTTTTATCACCTTAATTCGCCCCTTTTTTTCAAAATCAACCAACTTAAGCTCTTCTAAAGTCTGCAGGATTTTCACTGCATGGCTGTAAGTGCAATCCACTTCTTTAGCCAAAATACTACCGTACCTCATTCTGGTATTCTTCTTCAAAGAAACAAGCATTAAGGCTGGTTTCCTTCTGAAAAAGATATCGAAATTGTCTTTTGTTTCTTGTTCCATCTTATTGAGGTGTCTTATTTAAAGTATATATCCAGACAATATCATCCTTTTAAATGTTTTGTAATGTATATATTCACTACATAATTTTGATGAAAATTTAATGATTTTCTAATTACAACAAACCAACAATAAAAACTCTTATTAACCAACTTGTATTTTATAACTCATGAAAAAAGAAAATAAGAAAACAAAAATTCTTGCAGTAGGAGATATTCACGGAGATACAAAATTTGTTGAAAGATTAGCAAAAAAAGCAAAAGATGAAGAAGTTGATTTAGTTATTCTTGCAGGAGACTTAACATTTCTTGAAAAATCTACAAAAAATTTAGTTGGTCCTTTCATTAAAGAAAAAAAAGAAGTAATATTAATACCAGGAAATCACGAGACAATGTCAACAATAAATACCCTAACTCAAATTTATCAAGGAACAAGACACGTTCATGGATATTCTGTAAGAAAAGGGGACATTGGAATTTTCGGCTCAGGATATGAACCCTCAACTGGACCATTTTCCATAGAAGATGAAGAAATATTCAAGATGTTGAAAAAAGGAAATGAAAAAATAAAAGATTCAAAAAAGAAAATAATGGTAACTCATGCTCATCCAAAAGGAAGCATTGCTGAATTCTCTGGATTTCCTGGTTCCAAGGCAGTAGAAAAAGCAATAAAAGAATTCAAACCAGATATTTTAATTTCAGCACATATACATGAAGCAGGCGGACTTCAAGAAAAGATAGGAAAAACAACTGTAATTCATGTAGGAAGAAAACCAAAAATCTTTGAAATCTAAGCACACAAAATTTATAAAAACACAGAAAACACCTTAATTCTAATAAAATAATAAAAATGGCAATAAAGAAAAAGCAAGAAAAGACCAAAGAAGAGTTAGCTGTAGAAGGAAATTTCAGAGTTGATAGAAATGATTTAAAATATGCAACTGAGAAACAAGTAAAAGAATCTTTATCAAAACAAGATATTCTAAAAAATATAACTGAAAAATCTGTTAAAACAACTCCGACAGAAATAATAACTCAAGGATCAATTGAAAAACATTATAAAAAACCTTCAAAAAAGAAAATAGAAAAAATAGAAAAGTTCACAGTCTTAAAAAAGAAATTTAAAAAATCAACAAAAGCTCAAGAATATTCCCATCCAAAAGTAAAACTAAAAGAAAATGGATATGAATTAATCGTGACCGAAAAACCCCAAGCAGCTCTTAAAATTGCAAGTGCTCTTGGAACTCCGACTCAAAAAAATTTCAACAAAGTTCCATATTATGAACTTAAAAGAGGAAACAAAAAAATATTGGTTGCATGTGCAGTAGGACACTTGTTTACGCTTAAACAAAAAAACCAAGGATATCAAATTCCAGTTTTTGATATTTCGTGGGTTCCTAATTTTCTAGCAAAAAGAGGAGACTTCACAAAAAGATATTATGATTCAATACTAAAACTGGTAAAAGAATCTTCATCAATAACAGTAGCTACAGACTATGATATAGAAGGAGAAGTTATAGGATTAAATATAATAAGATACATTTGCAGCCAACAAGATGCTTCCCGTATGAAATTCTCAACTCTAACTAAAACAGAACTTGAGCAAGCGTATGAAAGCAAATCTCCAAGTATAAACTGGGGACAAGCAATTGCAGGAGAAACTCGTCACTATCTTGACTGGTTCTATGGTATAAATTTTTCAAGAGCATTAATGAATGCTATCAAAACAACAGGTAAATTCAAGATAATGTCAATAGGGAGGGTTCAGGGTCCTGCACTTAATTTAGTTGTGCAAAAAGAAAAAGAAATACAAGCATTCAAATCAAAACCTTATTGGCAAATATTTATAACAGTATCCAATAAAAAAAATAAGCTTGAATTAAAATATGTAAAAGATATATTCAACAAAACACAGTTAGATAAATTCAAAGACTTAAAAGGAAAAGAAGTAGATGTTGAAACAATAAAGAAACAAGAACAGGTCCCTCCTCCTTCTCCATTTAACTTAACAACACTTCAGACAGAATCATATAAATTTTATGGAATAACTCCATCAAGAACATTACAAATAGCACAATCATTATACCTTGCAGGATTAATATCTTATCCAAGAACTTCTTCTCAAAAACTCCCTCCTTCAATTGGATATCAAGAAATTTTAAACAAACTTGCAAAAACATTCAAAACTGAAAAGCTAATAAAAAGAGATAAACCGGTAGAAGGAAGTAAAACTGATCCTGCACATCCATCAATTTATCCAACAGGAAACACCCAGATTCTTTCAGGAGATGAAGATAAAATATACAAATTAATTGTGAAAAGATTCTTGAGTTTATTTTGTGAAGATGCACTAATAGACAATAAAACAGTTAAAGCTACATTTAACGATTTAATTTTCTCAAAAAGAGGACAATCAATAGCAAGAAAATCCTGGATGGAAATTTACCCAACAAAATTAAAAGAAGAAGAAATACCAGACATGCAAGGAAAAGCAACTATAATTGATTCAAGAACAGAACAAAAAGAAACTCAACCTCCAAAAAGATACTCTCCAGCCTCTATAATCTCTGAACTTGAAAAAAGAAATCTAGGTACTAAAGCTACTCGTTCTTCTATCTTAGAAACATTATATGACAGAGGCTATGTTGAAGGGCAAAGTATACAAGCTACTCCTCTTGGTATCTCTCTTATAAACACTCTAGAAAAATACTCTCCAATAATTATAGATGAAAAATTAACAAGAGACTTTGAAATAGAAATGGAAAATATTCAAAGAATGCATATAAAAACAAAACAAGAAAAAAAAGAAGAAGAGATAATAGAAAAAGCAAAAACAACAATAACAGACATCTCCAAAGATTTTGAAAAACATAAAAACAAAATAGGACAAGAACTAATTGATGCAAACATAGAATACAGAGAACAGCAAAAAAGAGAAAATGCATTGATAAGATGTCCAAAGTGTGGAAAAGGGGATTTATCTATAAATTACTCCAAGAAAACAAGAAGATTCTTTGTAAGCTGTAATGCTTACCCAGATTGTAAAAACACATATAGCTTACCTCCAAATGGAAATATAAACAAATCAGATAAGATATGCGAAGAATGTAATTGGCCTATGTTAACAAGATTATCTAAAGGTAAAAAACCATGGACATTCTGTTTTAATCCTCAATGCCCTACAAATAAAGAATGGGCTGAAAAATCAGCAGCAAAAAAACAAGAAGCTGAAGCAGAAAAACAAGAATAAATTATACTTTAACAAAATCATTTAGATTTTTTTGTTCCTTCTTTTCTCTCAACAACTTACTTCTATTCAAGATAGTCCCAAAATCAAAATTATATTTTATTTTTCCTATTTTTTTAACACTCTCTAAAAGTTCATTTCTGTCTGCAAATTTCATTTCCCTTCTCAAAGCTTTTTTAACAGATTCTCTTACAACCCAAACCCCTAAAGCTGCCCAATAACTAGGAGTTTCAACCCTTATTGCAATAACACTTGCTTGTCTTTTAATTAAATTCAAATATTCAAGAACAGCGAAACGAGAAGCATAATATCCTCCTGCAGTATCAAATGCATAACTCTTTCTTCCTCCATAACCTTCAATATCTGTAGATGCTTTTATCTCTTGCCCAGGATTCCACGAACTATGAGGTAAATACAACTCAAATAACTCATAACTCCAAACACTTGGAAACATAAGGATAATATATTGATTTCCCATAAACTCTCCAAAAAATAATTCATGATTTTCTATCCAAGGGTATTGACGGACATTATCAAGAAAACTCTTACCTAATATATCATCTGTTGCAGTAATACTCCATCTTGTTGGAACTAATTTTTTATTCTTTGCTAAACCCATAACTCCCACACTTAGTATTTTGCTTAAAGTGTATTCATTGAATTCGTTTTTGTATAAAAATTCAATTGCTTCTGAAGCTTTAATCTCATCATTTATAACTTTATCAACTTGTTTCTCAACTTTAACATTTCCAGTTATCTCTACATTTTTTAAACCTGCCCTCATGCCATGAGGAGTTAAAATTTTATCTTTCTCCCTGCCCACAATAAGTCTGTTTTTCAATTCAATTTCAATATCAACTTGTTTTGAAGAAATAGCAACATCTTTAGCAACTTCAACAAATTTCTTGTTTAATCTGATATCGCTAACTTTAGCCTGAAATCTAGAATTAAGAAGCCCGTTTCTTAAACTCATAACTTCTTCTATGTTAAGATTATTCTCTGCCCAATATTTTGCATCATCATAAAGCCAAGCATTATCATCTTTATTTAATGGGCTTAATATACCTACATTAACTAAAGGATATTTCAATTTACTCCCAATAAAAACACTGGGCGGCGAGATAGAATCTACTTTTGAAATTTTACTTAAATCCTTGATTTTAAAATTAACATCTGCAACTTTCTTAACTGTTTCAAATTTTATCGCCTCTGTCATCTTTCTTAAATATAATATCACTTTAAATTTTTATAATACTACGAAATAGTTAATATAAGCTGTTACTAGGATTTTCTAAATCCACCTTTTCTTGAAAATACCTTCATTTTTAATCATAAATCCCATTTCTTTTTGGGGTAAATTTCTATGCTTTAAAAGAACAGCCTTTCTTTTTCCGTTATCATTTTTCAATTCAATTATACATTTACTCCAATACTTAAACAAATCTCCTCCAACAATATTTGTATTCCTTTCAACACCCTTTTTGAATTCTTCTTCTGGAATAAATTCAAGATAAACTTGATTTGTAATAATTATGGGAATATTCTGCTTTCTAGAAATCTCTGCAAATATTCTCATTTGTTTAGCTATTTCTCTGTTAACCTCTTTAACTCTTTCATCATCTCCTGAATTATGTGCATCTCCAATTTCCAGCCTATAAAGCATCGCCATCCCGTCAACAACAATCAACCCAATATCTTCTTTTTTAACAAGTCCAAGCAATTTAACAAAGTCTTTTTTCTGCTCCTCAAAACTAGTTGGTTTCAAAAGCAAAATATTATTTAAAACACTTTCATAATTCTCAGAACCCACAATTTGTTTAACTCTTTCAACACTAAACCCTCCTTCAGTATCAATAAAAATTACTTTATTTCCCTTTTTAGCCTGGCTACATGAAGCTAATATTGCAAAATTAGTTTTTCCACAACCAGGAGGCCCTGCAACCATAGTTATAATATCTTTTTCATATCCTCCATAAAGCCATGTATTCAAATCATAACTCCCTGTGGATATCTTTTCAGTTTTCATAGACATAAAAATAATGAAATTAACTTATTAATAAGGATTATTGTGTTTGTTTTTTTGTTCTTTCTTTTTTCCATTTAAGGTACGTTTTAATAGAATCTACATTCTTAGAATAAATATTCTTTCCAGGTTCAACAAATCCGCAAACTACAAAATCACTCATTATACTCCCTAAATCTTTAGAATAAGGTTTATGTCCATTTGTATCAAACATTAATCTTTCATATCTTTCAGGATATTTATTTTTTCTATAAAAGAAATAATCATGATAATCTCCATGACATTCCTTAAGGTCAATATTATTTAGATTCCTGACTCCTAATTTATAGAGTCCAATTAAATTTTGCATAATAACCTGTGAAACTTCCTGATATGTCTGTTCATTCATAATTAAAATTATCCTTCACAATTAATAAAGATTATTATAAAAAAACACATTAATGAAGAATTTTACTTCAACTTTTTGAAATCATCTTCAACTTTATCTAAATCATTCGTTATAGCTTCAACAGCATCACTTAAAGCTTTCTTAGCAGTTTTTCCTTTTGTTTTAACAGCCAATATTGGCTTTTTAGTAGGGTGTTCTCTTTTCCAAGCTGCAAATGTTACTGCAGAGTCTTTATTTAAATAAACTCTCAATATTTCCACTAAAGTAAGGCTTTCCATTTCAACTTCAATTTCTTCCTTGGAATCTTTAAGAATATTCATTTCCATGATAGTTTATCATAAAATTAGTTTAAAAACTTTACTTATGGTCTTTTTTAGTATCTACTTGCCAAAAAGGATTTTATCTGCTTCTTCACTGGAAATCTCTTCTTCAGGTTTTTGAGGTGCTTCTTCTTGAGATTTTTTCCTGTTTCTTCTGAAAAAAGAGAATAACCCTTTCTTGCCTTCTGACTCGGTTTTCTTATCAATCTCCTGTAAATCTGAAATAGTTAAATTTTCTGTTGTTTCTTTGTCAAATTTGCCTTCTTTTTCAAATCTTTCTCTTATTGCAGGATTTCCTCCAACCCCTATAGGTCTTGCAACTCCTGATTGATTCTCTGAAGCATATGGACTGTCTGTTTTTCTTATTTTAACTCCAAAATAATTTTCCAATTTTCTAACTAAGCTATCTGAACTATTCAAAATAATCCCATTTTCAGCACTCACAATCAAAGATTCAGGCTCACCAATATTTTCTGCTAACTGCTTTTGAGTTAATTTCTTAGCTCTTCTAGCCCTCATAAGAATCCAATGAAAATTAACAACTAAATCTGTTCTTGGCTGAGGTTTATTTTTTTGAAAATTATTATCAAGAACTCCTTTTAATGTAGTTTCCTGTCTTCTTGTTCTATCATCTTTAGATCTTCTCATTGACTCCTGTCTTGCTTTTTCAAGAAGCATACTTCTGTGTTTTTCAGGATCAAGTTTAGCCATTTCTGAAAGCCTTTCATAAACGCTCCTTGTTTTTTCAGGTTTATTTAATTCAACTGGCTGAACTAATGGCAACCCTTCATCATCAGCACAATGTCTGCATATTTTAACAACTCCTTTTCCTGAGATAGCGTCAAATAATCTTTCTCTTTCATCAGAAACACCGCATCTAAAACACTCTGCCATGAAAAATCTTAGTTATATCCCCTTTTTAAGATTTGTGTTACAAAAAATATTATTATTTTAGGTACAAAAAACTACCTAACTAAAATAAAAATCAATTTCAAGAGTTCAAAACAATGACTTTTTGTGTATTTGATTTCTTTTTTGAATCAAAAACAGACTTTTCTAATTCTTCTAAACTCACCAAAGAGGTTATAACAGTTGACTCATCAATAATTATTGAAGGAGATTTAGAGATATTATAATTTTCTTTAATCATTTCAATTGAACCCAATTCTAGATTAGAAGCAATAGGTAGAAGCAGTATTTCTTCAGGATGTGCGTACTTCAAATCCATTAATACCAAACTAAATACTCTCTGCTGAGATTTAACATCTATATCTTGAGAATCGTAATCAAAAAGATAAATAACAGTATGAAAACTTTCATTGCATTTTTCTTTTACTTCCAAAGATTCCATCCAAAGGTTTACTCTAAGAAGATCATATCTCTTATGAAGAGTTTTTCTTTGATTAAAAGTAAATTTAGATCTCCCTCCCTCCTCTTCAAACTGGGCAACATCTAAATAAATCTCATCTGCAAAACTAAAAAGATTTTTTTTTGCAATGTCGCAATTAAAATTAAGATTATTATTTAAACCAGATATTTTAATTTGCTGGTCCATTAAATCAATTTCAGCACTTCTTATAAGTAAATCTGACTTATTAACATTAGCTAATTCAACATAAAAACCCAATACAAGCCCAGCTATAAAAACGAATACTGTTATAATCAACGCCTGCCAAAAAGCATTCTTACTATTTACCATTTTACCACGAATATTTCTTTACTGCAAATTTATACAATGCGCTAATCATGATTAGCGGATAAATCATCAGATACAAAGTTAAAAAGAATATGAGATTAAAAATATTTATATCCTTGAGTTCAAATTCTTTCATACTTTTAATTGCAAATATTGTATAAGCACATCCAAGCAAAAACAAAGTTATCCCAAAGAAATTAAGGACAGAAACATTAAAACTAAGGTCAATTAGTCTTGGAATTGCTTCATTCGCTAAAATAGAATACTTTGTTGAAAGATAAGTTACTAAAATTCTTCTTATAAACAAGTAAGAGAATAAAATTATACCTATAACCCCAATAAATAAAGACGCCACAAAAAACGGAATTACAAACTTTCCAAGCATATTATTGCTGAGTGTCCATTTTTTATACTTAACGATTGTCTGGGAACCCCCAATATTCCACCTTACTCTCTGTCTCCACCATTTCTTGAAAGTTTTAGGAGTTATTGAATAAATTTTTGCACTTAAAGACATTCTTGCTTTGTATCCATGAGACATCATTCTCCATACAATTTCAATATCTTGGGTCATATTTTTAGTATCAAAAAGTCCAATTTCAAAAAGGATTTTTTTTCTGTAAAGTGCAAATGGTCCAGGAGTTACATAAACAGCATCAACATAATCCAGAAGCTTTCTAGCAAAAGAAATAACAACATATTCTAAATACTGCATCTGTTGCATAAAAGTCTCTTTTCCTTTTCCCAAAACAGCTCCTGTAACTCCTCCGATAGTTTTATCTTTCTGTAAAAAACCAATCATTTTAAGTAAAGCATCTTTCTCTGGATAAGAATCAGCATCTGCCACTGCAACATAATCATACTTGGCAGCCTTTATACCAATATTTGTTGGTTCTGCTGCCCCCCCAGAATTCCTTTCATTGATAATTAATCTTACATTTTTATATTTCTTAACATACTTTTCAACAATTTCAACAGAATTATCTTTAGATCTATCGTCAACAACAATTATTTCAATCATGTCTTTTGGATAATTAAGATTAAGTAGATTATCTATTGCTTTTCCTATGCTGTCTGCCTCATTATAACAAGGCATAACTATACTTACTGGTTCAGGTTTTCCAGTAGGATAATAGAACATTTCTTTTCTGTGAGGAAAGTACACAGTCATCATAAGGGTTAGCATATATAATGCTATAAAATTATAAAAAAAGAATATTCCATCTACAAAATTCATTTTCAGCTCCCAATTCTTTTATCTTATCCTCTTTTAAAAAGATTCTCATAAAATTAGAAATGAATTATCTTTTTTTAAGTATTATTGTGCTGAAATTAGTCTTTCTCTTCTTCGCTTAACTCTTCATCTGAAGATTCTTCATCTCCTGCAATTTTCCTTAGTTCATCTATTGCGTCTTTGCTCTGACCTAAAACTCCTTTAGTATATTCTTCTTCACCCGATTCAGCGTTTTCTTCATTAGTTGAAACTTCATTCTCCTTTATCTTCTCACTTTCCTCTAATTCCTTGTTCCCTCCACTCTCCTCTTGCTCATATCTTCCCTCTGCTTCTTCCTCTTCTACTTCTTTTTCAGCTTTTTCTATTTCTCTGTTAATTTCTTCACTCAATTGAGGATTACTATTTCTATCACTTTCAGAAATGCTGAAATAATCATAAAAATCATCGCTTAAACTTAATTCATGGGTATGTCCAATCTTTTTTTTCTTTATTAAACCCAAATCAGAAAATTTCTTTATGTGGTCGTATGCTTTGTTTCCTCTAATTTTAATTATTACAGATTGTTTAATTGGATGTTTGTAAGCTATTATTGCTAATGTTTCCTGTTCTGCTTTTGTAAACTCTGAACTTCCTGTTGCAAGTTTATTTATTATCTGAGAATATTCTTGCCTAACATCCATTTTCCATAAACCACTTTTCTCAACAATCTCCAGAGCAGAATCATCTTTATTGTATTTATCTTTCAACCTCTCAATTAAATCACCTATAATTATTGGATTTAAATCACTTAAAGAAATTAAATCCTGCATACCCAAAAATCTCCCAGATATAAAAAATATTGCCTCTAAAGTCTTTAAATCTTCTTTCTCTTGGGCTTCATCAATCTCTTTTATTGTTTTGCTTGTAGGCATAAAAGATAAAAACAAACCCTATTTAAAAGCATTATCAATAATTATTTAATAACAATTTCAATAAGAATAAAATGAAAAAGAGGATAAAATTAAAAAATATCTTGAAAATAATTACAATTTTAATTGCAGCACTAATTTTAACAATCTTCTTCATGCGTTTAATAAATCCTACAGAAATAGATGATATCTCTCCAAACATTCCTTGTCCTGAAATGGAAATATACAACCCAGATGTTCTTTATGTAATACCCAATTATGCTACCTATCCTATTTCATATTATCCAATGTGGTGTGAACATATTCTTTCATTAGATAAAACTCTTGCTTTACATGGAATAAACCACACTTACAGGGAATTCAAATACAATTCTATCTCTCAAGAAGAATTAAATTTTGGAATATCTGAATTTGAAAAATGTTTCTCTATTTCTCCAACAGAATTTAAACCTCCTCAATTAGCAATTTCCAAAGAAAACAAAAGATTAATAGAAGAAAACAATTTAAAAAGAAGAACAGTTCTTCATCAAATAACACATAAAGTTTATCACTGCAATGATTCAGATATAATACCAAACAAAATTATAAAGATATTCTAAAAAAATATAACCCAGAATTAAATTATAGTTTATACCTCAATATTGCTCCAACACCAGATAAATTAAAAAATTGTTTTCCTTCTTCTGTCTCTGTTGAAATCA
>CAZNIA010000018.1:0-12808 GCA_964572995.1 Candidatus Woesearchaeota archaeon | reverse complement strand
AAGTTTAGAGAGATTTATTGGAATGCTTTTGGAGAATACAAATGGAAGACTTCCGACTTGGTTATCTCCGATTCAAGTTAGAGTCTTGAGTTTTACAGACAGAAATGTAGATTATTCTGAGAAATTAATTGAAAAGATGAAAAAGAATATTTCTGGATTAAGGATTGATTCAGATTTCAACCAAAAAACTGTTCAAGCAAAAGTTAAAGAAGCTGAAGAAATGAAAATACCTTATATAATTGTTATTGGTGATAAAGAAGAAAAAGAAAAAGTTGTTGCAGTAAGAAAAGGTGGAAGTAATCTTGTTGAGAAATTAGATGAAGATGAATTTATATTTGATTTAAAGATGAAAATTGAAAAGAGAGTTTAGTTTTATTTCTTAGTTTTTTGATACCCAAATTTTGTTCCAATTTAAGTCATATACTGCATGAGGGAGTAAATTATTTCTATGTCCATAATATATGCATCTTATACTTGTTTTTATTTTCGGTTGATTGTACTCCGAAGCATCATCCCTTGAGAAGGTGTAATATCTTTTGTGAGATAATTCCACTTGAAACAATACTGGGCTTGTCGCAGTAACAATTCCTCTTGCAATCCTTTCAAGAGATATGTGTTTTGTTTCAGGAGGTCTTTTTGATTTTTTTCTGTAATTTTCAGGTTCTTTTTTCTGAAGTTTCATATTTTTAATAGGTGTTTTATATTTAAAACCATTTATATTCTAAATTATAAAACCTTATAAATTCAAATATATTGAAAATTTTATGAATTTCCAGTTTTATTTTGAGAAGTTAGTAAGTTCTAAAGATTTCAAAAAATTTATAGAAGAGAACAAAGATGCTTTTTTATGCTCAGCTTTCATAGCTATTGATAAAAAAGGTAATGATAACAAGCAGAATATTGATTATTATGTTCCTTCTTTAGATAAGATGTTCAGTTTCAAGCTTAATGATGGAGTAGAGCTTGTTCCAGTAGAAGATTATGGTAAGGGATTTAATCCTGAAAAAATACCAGATAATGTCGATTTTGATTTTAATTATATTGAAACTTTGATTGAAGGAGAAATGTTTGAGAAGAAAATAAAAAATAAAATAGAGAAGCTTCTTCTTAGTGTCCAGGCTAAAGACAAGAAAGTTTATGTTTTAGGAACAATTTTCATTTCAGGTCTTGGGCTTCTTAAAGTTAAGATAGATTTAAATGAGAAGAGAGTTGTTGATTTTGAAAAGATGAGCTTCTTTGATATGATAAAAGTTGTTAAGAAATGATTAATTGTAAAAAATGTCTTTAAATTTGTAATTAAAACTCATCATATCTATCCTTATACTCATTATATCTTTATAGTGATAATTTACTTTTTTTTCAATTTCGACGTCTCTTCCTAAATTTATTGCAGCTGAATTATAATTTTCTTTTATAATTAGATTTATGCTTTTTTCATCTGCGCCTAGTAATCTTAATTTCCTTGCAATATCTTTTTTTCTTTCATTTAAGTTCATTTTTTTATGGATTTTTTGGATTTATAATTATTTTTATTTTTGACTATTTTTCAACAATGAAATTAATCATCATTTCGCTGTTGTGTGTTGAAAGTATTTTGAAACCTACTGATTTGAAAAGTTTGTGTATTTCTTCTTCATCAAAAAGATAATAGTATCTTTCTCCTTTATCTGTCCATTTTATTAATTTTTCTTTTCCTTTTTTTTGATTGAATCTTTTGGATCTGAAATTCCAAACTCCTATTAATGATTTTGAGTTTGGTTTCATAACTCTGTATAGCTCAGAGATAGTTTTTTTATGTTCTTTTGGTGGGAGGCAGTGAATTGCTGAAATTGAAATTGAGTAATCAAAAAAATTATCTTGGAAAGGGAGTTCCTTGCAAATGTCTGAAACAAAAAATTCTGCTTCAATTTTCTGCTTTTTTGCTTTGATTTTTGCTAAATTTATCATTTCTTCTGAAAAATCAACTAAATACATTTTTCCATTTTTTATTTTTGAAAGATGCCTTCCACTTCCACTTCCTAGGTCTAGAACTTTTCCAGAAGATTTACTTAAAAACTCTTTGCTGAATTCTGAAGGAGTTTCTTTGAATTCATGCCATTCTTTAGCAATGTTATCCCAGACTTGTTTTTGGTTTTCCATTTATTTAATTGTAAATGTTCAATTAAAAATTGTTTGGTTTTTCCATAGTAAGATTTATAATCTAAATTTTAATTGATTAGAAGATGATTAAGACTAAAACATATTTTTTTATTTTTGTAGTTGTTTTTATTTTATCTTTGTCTCTTAATTTTTATTATCTTTTTTTTCACAATCATAAAAGCTATATTAGCGGTTTTTCTTTTTTGGATCCAACTATTTCTAATTTAGATGTAGAAGATTATTTGAAAGCAAAAGAAGAATATACTTCATCTTATAAACCTTTGAAGGCAGAGATCCAAGAGGTTATTTCAAAATCTCAAGGAAATTTTGGTGTTTATTTTGAAGATTTGGAATTTCATTCTTGGATTGGTATAAATGAAGCAGAATTGTTTACTCCTGCTAGTTTATTGAAAGTTACAACAGTTTCTGCAATATTAAAAGAAGTTGAAGAAGGAAAACTTTCATTGGATAAAGAAGTTTTTTTATCTAAGGAGTATGCTGATAACAAATTTGGAGAGCTTTACAAATACCAAGGTTCTATGATAACTATTAAAGAGTTGATTGAAATAGCTATGATTTATTCAGATAATACTGCTATTAAAGCATTACATCCTTTTATTTCTTATGATGAGTGGACAGAAGCTAGGTTGGGTATGGGGCTGCCTCTTATTAGTATTGAAGAATCTGAAAAAGGCATTGAATTGACTCCTAAACAATTTAGTAATGTTTTCAGGTCTCTTTATTATTCAGGATATTTAAGTCGTTCTTCTTCTAACTGGATTTTAGAATTACTTTCTAAAAGTGAATTTAAAACAGGTATTCCTGCAGGAGTACCAGAAGATGTTGTGGTTTCTCATAAGATAGGGGTGTGGATAAATGAAGGTGAAACAATTGGGAGCGTTCATGATTGTGGAATTGTGTATGCAGAAAAGCCTTATATCTTATGTGTCATGAGTGAAGGAGTTACAAGTAAAGAAGGTAACGATGTTATAGAAGAAATTTCAAGAACTGTTTATAATTATATTTCTGGAATAAATTAAAATTTTATTTATTCTTTCTCAAATTTAATCAAACTAAAAAAAGGATATTTAGATATTTTTTCTTTTCCTTTTAATTCTGAAAGTTCAATTACAAATGCACATCCTGCTATTGTCGCTTTTGCTTTTTCAATAAGTTCAGCAACTGTTTTTGCACTTTCACCTGTTGCAATTACGTCATCTACAATTAATACCTTATCTCCTGCTTTTATTGCATCTTTGGGTATTTCTATGGAATCGCTTCCAGATTCCAAAGGATAATTTTGTTTTAATGTTTCGTTTTGAGATTTATTTGGTTTTCTTATTAAAGCCAATCCAGCATTTAATTTTTCAGCTAAAAGTCCTGCAATAATAAATCCCCTGGATTCAATTCCTACGACTATATCTACTGGGATTTCTTTGTATTTTTCATATAATAATTCTGTGAGTTTTCTTAAACTTTCTTTGTCTTGTAAAAGAGTTGTGATATCTCGAAATATTATTCCTTCTTTTGGAAAATTAGGAATTATTCTTATTTTATCTTTTAATTTGTTGATTTCTTGTTCTTTTGAAAAAGAATTTATTGTGTTTATTAGAACTTTTTTTAATTTTTCTGTGTTTTGTTTTCTAATCTCTTTTATTTCATACCAAGTTGCAGGTTTTTGATCTTCTTTCCAACATTCATAATCTGTGCATGTTGCAATTGTTGCAAAAGGTATTTCTGCTTCATTTGCAAGAATAGCTTCAGGAGAAGTGAACATGTCCACTGAATTTGCTCCCCATTGTCTGAAAAGATTGCTTTCTGCTTTTGTTGAGAATCTTGGACCTTCAATTGTTATTGTTGTTGCTTTTTTATGTACAGGAAAATCAAGTTCTTCACAGCTTTGAATTAATTTTTTTGTTAAAACTTCTGAAAATGGTTCTGGCATAGATGTGTGTATTGGACCAAATTCAAATTTATTGAAAAAAGTTAATTTCCTTTGTTTTGTGAAGTCAATAAACTGATTGAAAATTATAAAATCGCCTATTTTTATTTCTTCGCGCAATGAATTGGTGGTAGTTGTAGAAATTATATATTTACATCCTTCTGATTTTAATGCAAATATATTTGCTTGGTTGTTTACTTCTGTTGGAGTAATTTCATTTTTTAATCCATTCCTGGAAATTATGAAAACATCTATACTTCCTATTTTTCCTATTATTAATGGAGAAGAAGGTTTTCCAAAAGGGGTTTCAACTTCTTTTGTTTTGAATTCAGTTAGAATATCTGGATTTTCATTTCCAGAACCGCATATTATTCCTATTTTCATTGATATTCTAATTCCGAAAGATTTTATAAGGATTTTGAGTGTTGAGAATATATGATAAGTTTATCTAAAAATGAAATTCGTAAACCAACAAAAACAATTTCAGGTATAACTCCTGTAGCGGTTATGCTGCCTCCTAGAAAATGTAAACATGGTAACTGCATATATTGTCCTTCTATGAATGTTCCACAAAGTTATACTCCCAAAAGTCCTGTTGTTTTAAGAGCTAAATCTTTGGATTATGAGGCATATAGACAGGTTGTTTCAAGAATTAAAGCTTTTGAGGCAATGAATCATCCAACAGATAAAATTGAATTAATAATTATGGGAGGAACGTTTTTGGAATATCCTGAAAAATTTCAGTATGAATTCGTTAAAGGACTTTATGACGGATTAAACGAAAAGGTTTCAAAAAGTTTAAGTGAAGCTAAAAAGTTAAATGAAATCTCAAAATATAGATGTGTTGCTTTATGCATCGAAACACGACCTGATGTGTGTTGCGAGTTTATTGAAAGAATGAGGGAATTTGGATGTACAAGAGTTGAATTAGGTGTTCAGTTAATTGATGATGAAGTTTACAGATTAGTTAAGAGAGGACATAAAGTTGAAGATGTTGTCCTTGCTACAAAATGTTTGAGGAATGCTGGTTTTAAAATAGGATATCATTTGATGCCGGGATTGCCTGGGAGTAATTTACAGAATGATTTGAAGTTGTTTAAAGAAATATTTTCAAATGAAAATTTTAAACCAGATCAAATTAAAATTTACCCTTGTCAGGTTTTACCTAATTCAGAATTAGAGAAAATTTATTGGGAAGGAAAATACAAACCTTATACTCCAGAAGAAATTCAAAAACTTCTTGTTGAAATGTTGAAAATTATTCCAAGATATTGTAGAGTAATGAGAATTATGAGAGAAATTCCTCTGGAATATTTAATTGCAGGAAGCAAAGATATTGGAATAAGAAAAGATGTTGAAGATGATTTAAGAAAAAATAAAGTTAAACTCAAAGAAATAAGATACAGAGAAATTGGATTCAATAAATCTGCAGGAGATTTAAACACTTATTTGAAATTCAAGAAAACAGAGTATAAAGCTTCTGGTGGAAAGGAATATTTTTTGGAAATTGTAAATAAAGATGATATCTTATTTGGATTGTTGAGATTGAGAGTGGATGATAATCATGCTATGATAAGAGAATTGCATGTTTATGGGCAGAGTTTGAAACTTGGTGAAGGTGGAAAAGAAAAAGGACAACAACACACAGGTTTAGGAAAATGGTTGATGGAAGAAGCTGAAAAAATTGCTAAAAACAAAAAATGCAATGAAATTAAAGTTATTTCTGGAGTTGGAGTTAGAGAATATTACAGAAAATTAGGATATGATTTGGAAAAAGAAAAAGGAGAATATATGAGAAAGTTTTTATAGAAGTTTGAAGACTATTTATTATGGGAAATTTGATAATTTTAGATAAAGAAAATATTGAAAGATTAAAGGGAAAGATTATTTCTGAAGGTGTTGATAATTTTCACGTTGTTGCCGATTTTGACAGAACTTTAACAAAAGCATTTGTAAATGGGATTTCATTACCCTCAATTATTTCTGTTTTAAGAAATGAAAATTATCTTTCAGAAGAATATTCTGAAAAAGCAAAAACTCTTGCAGGATATTATCATCCTATTGAAATTGATACAAAAATCCCTCTTAATGAAAAGAAAAAATATATGAAAGAATGGTGGGAAAAACATTTTAAGCTTTTGATTAGCTCTGGATTAAATAAGAAAAATTTAGAAAGAATAATTAATGAGGGTAAAGTTGAATTTAGAGAAGGAGCAGAAGAATTCTTAGATTTATTGCATGAAAAGAATATACCTTTAGTAATTATTTCTTCTTCTGGTGTAGGCGATTTAATACCAATGTATCTTGAAAAACATGGTAAATTATACAACAATGTTCATATAATTGCAAATTTGTATAGATGGGATAAAGATGGAAAAGCAATTGGCATAGAAAATTCACTAATTCATGTTTTTAATAAAGATGAAAGTTCTGTAAAGAAGCATAGTGCGATTTACAAAAAAATAAAAAACAGAAAGAATGTTCTATTGCTTGGAGATTCTTTAGGAGATTTAGGAATGACTGATGGATTTGAATATAAAAATCTGCTTAAAATTGGTTTTTTAAATGAAAAAATTGAGGAAAGTTTGGATGAATATAAGAAAAATTTTGATGTTGTAATAACTAATGATTCTAATATGAAATATGTTAATGATTTTATTAAAAATTTGAATTAAATCTTAATTTTTCCTTGTTGCCAATCTTTAATTATTAATCTGGCAGTTGTATCTTCATTAACTTCTCCACCCTTTTTTAGAAATCCTTTCTTTTTTCCAAGTTCTTCTAAAAGAGTTTCTGGATTTCCTTTTGCGTTTATTTTATAATGTTTTTCTAAAAGGTTCGGATAATCTTCCATTATTTTTATTATAACCATTTCAGGTTCTTTGACTTGGCTGTAACTTCTTGCACCTAGTTTTGTGTGATTGGAAATTTTATCTTTATCTTGTTGAGAGTATTCGCTTTCAGGAATTATACCTGGAGAGTCCATAAGAACGATGTCTTGAGAAAGTTTTATTTTTTGCATGCTTTTTGTGAAACCTGCATCAGAACCTACTCCTGCAGAGCTTTTTCCAATAAGAGAGTTTATCAAAGAACTTTTTCCTGTGTTTGGATATCCTATTATCCCCACAATTATTTTGTGATAATCTTCTGGCTTTTTTTCAACTTTTTTTGCTTCAATTTTTATTCTGTCTCTTAGTTCTTTTATTCCTTTTCTGTTTGTGGCAGAAACCATGACATAAGGAAACATCTCTTCTGGTATTCTTAGGTTGTTTTTGTCAATTAAATCTGATTTGTTTAAAACATAGATTATTCGCTTTTTTTTGTTTTTTATGTCTTGTTCAAGAGATTCATTTCTGGTTTCTTGTATGAATCTTGCATCAAGTATCTCTAGAATTACATCTGAATCTTCAACTATTTTTTTGGCTATTAAAGGATATTTGCCTTTCTGCTTTCTTATGTTTCTTATTTTTCCAGTGTGTCTTGAAGAAAAACTATATCTTGGTCTCATATTAAGTGTAAGTAAAATGGGTTTAAAAACATAGAGAAAAATAAAAGCGCCCCGACCGAACAAAGGGTCTGTCAGGCACTTTCGGTGAGAATCACTTAAAATTAAATATTTTGCCTTTTCCATTGCTGTTGTGCGTGATGGAGATGATTTATAAATCTTGTCGAGATGGAATGGATAGGTTAAAACCTAACACTTCTTTGAGAATAAACACTTAAACCAAGTCCAACTCCTTTTAAAGAAACCTGGTTTTTTTACATCTTGATTATTTGTATTTTGAGGATATACCTCTCCTGTTTCTTGTTGCTCTGGTTGTGTCAAAGAAACAACTTTTGTATATAATGTAGCAGTAGGAGAACTTCTTGTAAAAGTAACATTAATTATGGGTGTTCCATCCGGAGAATTAAGTTCAAAAAAACGAGTTGTAGGGTTATTAACATCAACCAAAGTAAAATCCCCTATTTTGCTTCCATCTAAAGAAAAATATTCATAAAAACCATTAGTCATCCCCCCAGCAACTCCTGTATGTCTAAATTCAACAAAATTCAAACTATATCCATTATCTGCTATGATTATATCTCCTGCAGAAAGGCTTGGATATGTTCCATCTCCATTATAAGTTTGTGCTAAAGCAAATGTGGATAAAAATAAAAGACAGAATATAAATAATATAACTTTTTTCATAGATAAAATAGTATTTTTAACTTTTTAAATATTATCTTATATACTTCACAAATATCTCTTTTATTTTAGGTAAATCTTTATTCAAAATGCGATAACCATATTTCTTTTTTGAAGTATAAAATTTAATAGAAGTAGCCAATTTATTTATTCTTACTTTCTTCAAGTCAGAATAATCTATTGCAAAAGCTCTATCTGAAGAAATGACTATGTTTCGTAATCCCTCTTTTTTTATCTTATTATATACTTCTTTCTCAACACATTCATAAGAAAGAGTTCCTTTCAAACTATCTCTCAAATATTTTAAGTTGTTTTTTATAACTTCAAATGAGTTGGAATAATTTTTAAGAGGAATATTAACAAAGATTATTCTCTTATCAGTTAAAATCATAGTATTTTCTGTTTCATCTCTTTGATCCTCCAAAGAAGTAATTGTAGAACTAATATTTACAAAAATTTTAGAAACTTTCTCTTTTTCCATATCCGAACTTAAAAGTTTATTTTTTAATTTATTGTATTTAGGAACCTTAAATATTTCTTTAACAGAAAGGACAAAAATCCAAATTCCTCCCAATACAAAAAATAGTCCAAACCAAACCCTTTCAATTAAGCATATTATTCCCACCAATAAAAATATATAAGAGAATATAGTTATTCTTCTTAATTGAAATATCCTTGAAATGGTTTTAGCTGCTACTTCCATAAATTCAATAAAAATCAATTATATTTAAATCTCTCGTAATTTTTCAACGCCCTAGCAGAGCATTAACCTCTTTTTTAGACTTATTTTTTACTTAGAATTTTATTATATCGTGGGTGTTAAAAAAGATGCTCTCTAAAGTGCCAAGAATATACTACGCCCCGACCGGGATTCGAACCCGGGTCACGGCCGTGAAAGGGCCGCATTCTTGGCCTCTGAACTATCGGGGCTTATGCAGCAAATTATTTGCTGAAAACTTAAGATGAAAACACTTTTTAAAGATAACTGAAAATAAAAAAAAGAAAAAGGCCAAAAGGCCCTTAAATAAAATTAGATTGCTTATTTTTTGCTCCAAGCCGCAATACATACCATTATTAATCCTACTAAAGGAATTATGTAGAGTATTGCCCACCATCCTGGTTTCTTTACAGCTTCAAACATTTTCCAGTGCCAAATTATTACAAAAACTGTAAATGCTAAGTTTGCTATAAATCCTACAACTGGAATAAACATCCCAATTATTAAAAGCCAAGGCCACCAGTGCATTTTAGAGGTTTGAAAAGCAATAATTAAAGGTCCAATTCCTGGAATCCATGCTAATCCCGGGGTATTTAATTTTGCTTTTTTACCAATTGCCATATAAGCAAAACTCATTAAAATGTAAAGCCCTATAGCTAAGATTACAATTAAAACCAACATTCCCGCAAGAAATGCAAGAATTCCTTCAGTCATGTAAGATGAAGGATCCATACTTGTTAAATCAAATGCCATTTTTTTATACCTCCTTTCAACTCTTTTTTTTCAAAATGAGCCTACTCGGATTTGAACCGAGGACCCCCGCCTCTCTTAGATTTTTTTCTGATTTTTTCAGTTTCTCTGTGAGAGATGCAACCAATTTTTGGGCTGCAATCATATAAGAGCGGTGCTCTAGACCAGGCTGAGCTATAGGCTCGTTTTATTACTTTTAAACAAACTTTTGGAAATTTATAAGTCTTGTTGTTTTAATGTTTTAAATCTTTTTTGTTAAATAATATTTTTATTTATCTTGAATTTTTGATGCAAAATTTTATTGATTTTTGTGTAAAAAGATTGTTTTTTATTGATTTTATTTTTCTCCTTAAGATAAATCTTTTTTACCGTACGTTTACCGTACGTTTTTACTTGTAAGTAAAAGTTTTCCCTACATTTTTCTCGAGTATAAAAACATTTATAATATATATAAATATAATATATTATATGAAAAAGAGCGTGGTGATAACTGTAGCATTTTTTTATGCTTTACTTTTAGTTGGTTTTGTTTATTCAGAACCAATTTCAGAAGATTTGCATTTAAATATTCAAACAACTCATTCAAATGGAACAATCTTTCCAGGAACATTTAATTTTGATTTCAATATTTCAACAACTTCTGATTGTAATAATATTATTTATTCTAATTCTACAATTTTAACAACCGATTCAAGAGCCATAATTTCTTATTATCTTCCAAATGTTTCTTTGGATTATAATGAACAATATTTTTTATGTTATTACAGAAATAATGTTTTAATTGATTCTTCAAAAATTGTAAGATCTCCTTACTCTTTTACAGCAAAAAATGTTAGCTTAAGTGGAGTAATTCCAGATACTAATTTTTACTTGATTGGATACAACATGACTGCTACATATTATTTTGGAAATGGCAGTTATCTTGTTGATGTTAATGATACTTTAAGCCAATTGAATTGTGCAAATGAACAGGTTGTAAAATGGAACTCAAGTTTGGGCAGGTGGTATTGTTCAGATATTTCTGCACCCGGTATTGGAGATATTGATTCAGTCAATACAGATGGATTATATCTTACAGGAGGTCAAACAAGTGGGCCTGTTGATTTGGTTTTTAATGAAACAAAATTGAATCAGACAATTGATTCCAGAATTTTAATTTATAATGTTTCTTTTTTTAATTGGGTCAATAATCTTTTTGGTTCAATTGGAAATTGGAGTGCTGATAAATCTAGTTACTATAATACAACCCAAATAAATCAGATTAATACTTCTGTTACAAACTACATAAACACTACAAATCAAACAATTTTGGATTATGTTGAAAATAATTTTATGCCTTTAGTTGGAGTAGGTAACTTAACTGTAAATAACACCGCTTATTTGGATGGATATGATAGCAACTTCTTTATGCCATTAAATAATTCAGTTTATGGGGATTTTGATTTCAATGATGGATGGTTGAATGGAGGTTTAAGCATAATTGATGGAAATATTTATGCTCAATCTGGTTACTTTTACAATATAAGTTCTTTATCTGTTTCAAATCTTAACATAAATGGTTCTTTGATTCCTTATGAAGGGTTTGATGGACAATTTGATTTGGGAAGTGAAGATTTGAGGTGGAAAAATGTGTATCTTAGTGGGCAAATTAATGCTGTTGCAGTTAATTTAAGCGGAGATTTAATTGTTGCAGGAGTAAACATACCTCAATTAATTTCTAGTAATAATGCTTCAATCAACAATACTTTGAATTGGCTTAATGAAACTTTAATAGATTACATTGATAGTCAAATAACTTTTAATGAATATAATGATTCTTGGATTTACAATATTTACTACAATAAAACAGAATCAGACTTGAACTTAACAAATCTAAATACAACAATAATTCAAATCTTGAATAACGGAAGTTATCTAAACTATGCTTGGAATGCTACAAATGAAAGTTATATGTTGATTTCTAACTGGAATGCTACAAACATTTCATATATGACTTTGGAGAATTTCACTTTGCAGAATCTTTCAATGAAAAATTATGTTGACACATTAGTTAATGCTTCAATTTACAATGATACTTTAACCAGATTAGATTGTATGGGCGGACAGGTTGTGAAATGGAATGATTCTTCAAATCAATGGTACTGTTCAGATGTTTCTTCTGATGGTTCAAGCGATATTGATGCAGTTTACACAGACAACACTTATTTAACAGGGGGCTCATCAAGCGGAGAAGTAACAATTGTTTTCAATGAAACTGTTTTAAATCAAACAATTAATTCAAGAATTTCAAATTATAATGTTTCTTTTTTTAATTGGGTCAATAATCTTTTTGGTTCAATTGGAAATTGGAGTGCTGATAAATCTAGTTACTATAATACAACCCAAATAAATCAGATTAATACTTCTGTTACAAACTACATAAACACTACAAATCAAACAATTTTGGATTATGTTGAAAATAATTTTATGCCTTTAGTTGGAGTAGGTAACTTAACTGTAAATAACACCGCTTATTTGGATGGATATGATAGCAACTTCTTTATGCCATTAAATAATTCAGTTTATGGGGATTTTGATTTCAATGATGGATGGTTGAATGGAGGTTTAAGCATAATTGATGGAAATATTTATGCTCAATCTGGTTACTTTTACAATATAAGTTCTTTATCTGTTTCAAATCTTAACATAAATGGTTCTTTGATTCCTTATGAAGGGTTTGATGGACAATTTGATTTGGGAAGTGAAGATTTGAGGTGGAAAAATGTGTATCTTAGTGGGCAAATTAATGCTGTTGCAGTTAATTTAAGCGGAGATTTAATTGTTGCAGGAGTAAACATACCTCAATTAATTTCTAGTAATAATGCTTCAATCAACAATACTTTGAATTGGCTTAATGAAACTTTGATAGATTACATTGATAGTCAAATAACAGAAAATGAATATAATGATTCTTGGATATATACAACATATTACAACAGAACTCAATCAGATACAAACTTAACAAACCTTAACGAAACAATAATTCAAATTCTAAATAATGGTTCTTACTTGAATTATGCATGGAATGCTACAA
>CAZNIA010000017.1:10054-13337 GCA_964572995.1 Candidatus Woesearchaeota archaeon | reverse complement strand
AAAACCACAAAACTCGCAAGTTTCATTCTTAGACTTATTCTCTTTATTACATCTTTTACATTTAATTATTGGAGAAACCTCTTTAATTACATTCTTTCTTTCTTCAACACCTTCAATCCTTAATAACTGGCTATAACCATCAGTTTCATCATGAAAACTATAATGCTCTATTGCTTGGCTGTTTTTTGCGTGACCGCTCAGTTTTTTAATTATCGCATGCGGAACTGATAATCGCTCCCACCGACTTATAGCATATTTTCTAAAAATTTTTGGGGTAAAGTCAGATAAATGTAGTTTATTTGCAAGTTCTGTAAATAACTTTGAAAAATATCCATGACAAAGAGGCATATTTTTATCAATCTTTTTTAGCTTATCATTATCCGTGAATTTCCTAAAGATAAACATATCATTTAAGTCATCATCTTTTTTAATTCCAAATCTCTCTTTATATTCCGCTTTCCACCTATGAAAATACGGAACAGCATAAAGCAAGACAATCTTTCGGTCATCCTCATCACCTGACTTTTTGGCAGTATTTAAGTCGATAACTAAATTATCATTAAGCTCGTAAATTTGTTTAAATTTACATGTTTCAATCTCGGTAGGTCTCCCAGCAGTATTCCAAAGTAAAGCTACATAGAATTTATCCCTGTTATTTCCTAAATTTTTAATTATCTCATCAACTTCCTCGTTTGTTCTTATAAGCTTTTTTGGTTTCTTGGGTTTTGGTTTTTTATCATTTTTAGGTCTAATCACATCCCAAACTTCTTTAGGGTTATTTTTTCCTGTCTTTTTCCAGAATCTAAATATCTTTTTTAATGCAACTCGTAAATTCTCTCTCCTATAATATCCATACTCGCTATTATTTATCCAAGCATTGATATTTTTGCAGTCCTCTCTTTTTGCATTTTTTAAATCCATATTTGCCACATAACAAAGTATTGTTAAAGTGCTCCTAAATTTATCCTGAATATTCTTTTCTGTCGACCCTTCCTTCCTAAGTTCCTCATAAAACTGCTCTAAGGATTCTAAAGCTTCCTTAGAAATAAGAGGATTAATATTCTCAACCCCCTCTCCTAATTTTAGTTCAGGTAGTTGAGTTCTCATTAATTTCCCTTCCGAGTTCATTAATTTTAGATTATTCCCTTCCGTCATGATTTTATATCTCCTCTTCAGCTTATATATATCGATGACGGCTTTAAACAGAAGCCCAAAAGCCTGTAGAGGGATTCAAACCCCCGACCTACTGATTACAAGTCAGTTGCTCTATCACTGAGCTATACAGGCTTATCCATATCTAAACAAGGTGATTTAGCCAGATTTTAATCTGAGCCTATCACTGAGCTATACAGGCTTATCTAGATATGTAAATACTGAGAATTAATGATTTAAAAGATTTCGTATTTTGTAGATTATCTTTAATTTTCTTCAGAATCTGTTTCTTTCTCTTCTTTCTTTTTTGATTTTTTCTCTTTCTTTTCTTTTTCTATGTCTTCTTTCTCTTCTTTTGGTTCTTTTGTGTTCTCTTTTCCTTTAGATTCTAAATCTTTTTCTATTTCCATAGATCTTATTTCACAAAGAGCAAGAGGATAAATCTTTTTTAATAACATACTTAGTTCTTTTTGCATTTTATTTTTTAATATCTCTTCAAATATCCTTTCTGCAGATTTATCTTTAACGTATTTTATTATTTCTTGTTTTGCTTTTTCTCTTAATCCTCTTCTAACTTTTTTAGACACTTTTCTTCTTGTAATTAAAAAAGGTTTTATTTTAATTGAAGCATCTTTACATTCTGTAATAAATGAATCTTCAACATAATCTGTTCCTTTTCTTATCATTCTTCTTAAGAAATAAGGCATTAATATAGCGCTTCTTGGAAGAGCTATTGCTTGATGATCTTTAACTTGAACTTTAAATTGCATTAATATGCTTTTACCTCTTAAAATTCTTGTTAAATCATATCTTATGTATTTTCCTTCTAATTCTGGAAGTTCGTATGCAAATATTTGAGTTTGTTTATTGATTATAGGCATTTCTACATCAAAAAACTTTTTTTTCTTTTTTGCTTGTGCCATTTTATTTTTTATTTAATTTTATTTATTCTTGTACTTGTTTACTTAGTCTGATACCTTTCTTTTGGTATTTAGATTTATTGCATTCTTTACAAGTATACATTAGGTTTGTTTTTTTAGTTGTTTTGGATTTTCTTTTGAATTTTGAAGCAGCTGGTTTTGAACCCCACTTTCCTTTATTTCCGATTCCTCTTGCTAATCCTCTTAATTTCGCTCTGTATTTTGAACCTCTAGTAAGTGTACCTCTCTGAAACCCTGTACCAACTAATTTTATTTTTTGTTCTGTCTTTTTTTTACAGTACGGACAGTATCTTTTAGTTGTTTTTGGGATTTTCATAGAAATCTTTGTTTTAGTTGGTTTAAAAAGTTTTTTATAGCTTGGTCCCGCAGTTATATTGAGAAATCACATAAAATGAGAGTTAAATTCAGTAAAGGTAAACAAAGAGAATTTTTAAAAAAAGTTCTTGAAAAAACTAATTGTCCCTCTTTAAGGGAATTAATTAGTAGAGGTATAGACGTTAATTATTCAACATTGAAGAATTATTTTTGTGAAGAAAGGTTGATGTCTGAAGAATTTTTTAAAGAATTGTTGGGTTTTTCAGGTTTAAAAGAGGAAGATTTCGAATTTGAATTAATTAATGGTAATTGGGGACAAGTTAAAGGGGGAAAAATTAGCAGGAAATACTGTTTATTCTTTGCTTAAAGAAGGCAAAAAACGAGAATAATTAATTATACTCTTTTCTGGATTATTCAAGATATCTTTTGTTCTTTTTTGAATTTCTTTTGTAGATGGATATTCTCCATTTAAGGGCATAAATTTGTTGAATTCAGATAAATCAGATAAAGAATTTCCTAGTTTGAAGTTATATCCATTTTCTATATTAACTGGAGGAGGAGAGATTGTAAATGAAAATATTTTTGGTTTTGAATTATCTTGTTTATCTAGGGTGATTCCATACATGTCTATTATATGAATATCATCGAAATATTCTATTTTACCCAGAATAAATCCACAATTTTCTTTGTTTGTATTTTTAAGAATATCTATTAATTCTTTGTTTTTTATTGCATCATCAAGAGAATCGCTTAATTCTTTTTTCATTTATTTTTATTTTCTTGGAGGTTTATATTATTTTATATTTTATAGAATAATTATATGGTCCCATGCAGAATCGGACTGCAGCCTTGTCCACGTCAAGGACATGTTCTAC
>CAZNIA010000017.1:0-9954 GCA_964572995.1 Candidatus Woesearchaeota archaeon | reverse complement strand
ATGGTCCCATGCAGAATCGGACTGCAGCCTTGTCCACGTCAAGGACATGTTCTACCATTAAACTATGGGACCGCATAAAGCTTATCTTTGTAATTAGTAAAATATTTAAATGTGCTTTTTTTATTTTATTTATGGCAAGAGGTAATGGAAGAACACTGGTTTTTGTTTTGTATGCTATTTTAGGATTATATCTTCTTAATGTTGGTTTACAATTTGTAAACTTGCCTGAATTTTTTTTAAAGTTAAATAAGTGGATTGTTATTATTGGTGGTGGACTTTTAATTTTTGAATCTCTTAAATTTCTTGGTGCAAAAAGAGTCGCTGTAAGATAAACAGAAATCTGAATTTCAATAAACTTTATATAGATATTTTTCATTAGTTTTTGATGAGGTTAAAAAGGGTGAAATTAGATAATTTATCAAATAATTTTCTTTTAAAAAATAGAAAGGGACAAGTAGCTATTTTTATTATTCTTGCAATACTTTTGGTTGCAATGGTTGTAATTGTTTTTATTTTCAGAGGAGCTCTTTTTCCTAATAAAATACCTTCTGATATGGAACCTGTTTATAACACTTTCATAGACTGTTTGGAAGAAGATTTACGTGTTGGAGTAAATGTTCTTGAGAGTCAGGGAGGATATATTTATCTTCCAGAATATGAGGCAGGTTCAGATTATATGCCTTTTTCTTCTCAACTTGATTTTTTAGGAAATCCTATTCCTTATTGGTATTATGTTTCTGGGAATAATATCCATAAAGAACAAGTTCCGTCTAAAGAAGATATGGAAGACGAATTGGAAAAATTTATTGCTTTAAAATCAAGAGATTGTTTTTTTGATGATTATTATTCAAGAGGATATTCTATAATTATGGGAGAACCAGATGCTAAAATAAGAGTTACAGAAGACAAAGTTACATTGGAACTTGAAATGGATTTTTTGATTTCAAAAGAAAATGAAGATTTTTTAGCAAGAGAGCATGAGGTAACCATTGATTCTCAATTGGGCTCTTTATATGAATCTGCAATTAATGTTTATGAGCAAGAACAGGAAGAATTATTTTTAGAAGAGTATGCAATAGATGTTTTGAGATTGTATGCTCCAGTTGATGGAGTTGAATTGAGTTGTTCTCCTCTTATGTGGGATGCAAGCAGAGTTTTCAGAGAGCTCAGAGAAGCAATTCAATTGAATACCCTTATGCTTAGAAATGGAAATACTAAAGGAGAATATTTTGAAATAGATATAAATGGCATCCCTTCTAGTCATAGAGTTAAATTTTTGAATTCTCAAAACTGGACTTCAAGTTTTGAAGTAAATCCATCAGAAGATCAGTTGATGATCGCTAATCCTGTTGGAACTCAGGAAGGAATGGGTATTTTAGGATTTTGTTATGTTCCTTACCATTTTGTTTATAGCATGAAGTACCCTGTTTTAGTTCAGATTGTTTCTGGAGATACTTCTGAGGAAATATTTCAATTTCCATTAGCTGTTGTAATTGAAAGAAATACTCCTAGGAATGTTTCAGGAGGAGAAGCTCTTGAAATTTCTTATGATGAATTGTGTGATGAAATGAATGTGAAGATGAATGTTAAAGTTTATGATACAACTCTAAGACCTATTGATGCATTTGTTTCATATTCTTGTTTAGGAACAACTTGTAATATTGGAATGACTAAAGAAGGTTCTCTTGTTCAGAATTTCCCTCAATGTGTTAATGGTTTTGTAACTGTGAAAGCAGATGGATATAAAGAAGAGAAGTTTATGTATTCTACAGTTTCAGAAGGAGCATTGAGTGTTTATTTAAATAAACTTTATGATGTCGATGTTCAGCTTAAAGTAGATAATCAGAATTACAACAGAGATTCACTTATTTATTTTATTTCAGGAGATAATTCTCAAACAATTTCTTACCCTCAGCAGAAGAAAGTTAAATTAGGAGAAGGAGATTATGAAATACAAGTTTATGTTTATAGAAATTCAAGCCTTAATATTGGAGCAACAACTCAAGAGAAATGCGTTGAAGTTCCTCGTGCATTTATAGGAGGGGTTTTAGGATTAACAAAGAGAGAGTGTTATGAGGTTGAAGTTCCTGCTCAGATAGTTTCAAATGCTTTGTCTGCTGGAGGAAAATTAAATTATACTTTCTCAGAGAGTGATTTAAAGAAATCAAAAGCAATTGATATTAATGCAAAGAGTTTCCCTGCTCCTGATTCTTTGGATCAGATACAGAAAAATTATATTTTATTTGAAAGTAGTGGATTGGAGGTGAGATTACGATGAGTGATTTGAAATTTTCTAAAAATTTATTGTCTTTATTTTTATTGTTAATTGGTATGATATTTATTTCTTCATTTGTTTCAGCAGGATATACTGAAAGCAGGTATTCTTCTGAGAATAATAATCTTGGAGGAGCAGGTTTGTTTTATGGGGGAAACAGTCTTAAGATAGATGAGTCAATGTGCCAACAAGGAACAGATTTTATTGTTCAAATAAGTCCCTTGAGTTGTGAGCCTACTGTTGTTACAAGTGATTTATTGGCAGAAGATGAAGTAAATGTTTTCTGTAAAATGACTGCCACAAAAATAAATCCTTTAGTTAGTGTAACAGATATAAACAGTGTACGTTTTACTAAAGAATATCCAAGAGAAGTTTTGAATATAGGATATATGCCTGCACAATCTGCATTGGGGTATAATCAGAATAATTTAGAGGGTTCACTTTTATTGGATAATATGGGTTATATTGTGGTTACATTGAGAAGACAACCTAATGAATCTGCTTTAACTGATTGTCAGAAAACTGCATTAGGGTCAGAAGTTTGTTGGATTAAAGGAAATTTGACTGCTACATTTAATTATGATGTTAGAAATTCTTTTGGAGTTGGAGATGCATTGTTTTATCTTCCTTTATTGAATGAAGAAGAGTGGATGGATAATTATGTTAGATATAGTTTTTGGGATGGAAGAGGATATTTGCGTGCAGAAAATATAAATGAAAATGGTGCAAGTATTTCTGTTTATTCAGACAATACTGTATTAAGAAGAGTTTTATCTGGAGAGAGAAGATATGCTCTTCAGAAATATTCAAGTACGTCTAATCTTAAAATAGGAGAGGAATCAAATAAGATATATCTTCCTGGATTAAGCCCGTGTCTTGCAAGTTTACAGGTTAAATTAGAGGGTGTTGAAGATCCTGATACTTTTGCGAGAATAAAAGTTAATGAAGATTATTTGGAATTGAGAGATGGAGAGAACTTTTTAGATGGAAGATGTTCTGTTACTAATATAAATTCTAAGGGGCTTTCTCAGGAAGTTGGGATAAGATGTAGAGAAGATGATAAATCTGCTGATTCTACTTATTTGAGAATTTTTCCTAAAGTAAATTTAGAAGTAAATGGGAAAGTTGATTCCCATGAAGTTGGAGATTATTTATATCAATCAAGTGATGGTAAGAAATTTGTTTATTTGGGTTATGTAGGAGTTGCAGGAGATGAAGTTATAATAGATAGTAAAGATGCAAATCAAAGAATGTATGTTCATTTAGTTGCTTTGCCTGTGAATAAAGCTTCTTTGTCTTATGATGAAATTACTTCTGTTGCAAGGCATGCTGAATCAATAAGGTCTTCTTCTGGAAATACAGGAAAATTAAGTATCATATTTGAAGCAGCAAATAAATGGGTTGCAACAAGAGTTTTGGATGCAGGTAAACATATTATAAGAGGAGAAGACTTCAAGTTTATACCTTATAAAGATTCTCAAGTAGGTAGTGCTTCTTTAGCTTATGAATTTAAGGGAGGAAGAGTTTCATTTGAAGGATTAGCTAAAACAGATTATATTGATATGTTGGAAGAAGAGAGTGATTTAGAATATGCAAACGATTATCAAAATGCAATGAACTCTTTTGATACTGTTATTGACAGTTATACTAATGAAGTCCCAGATAGTAAATCTTTACAGGATTATGGAGAGTTGGCATTAATAGAGGAAATAAATTTGGCTTATGCTATTGGACAAAAAGAAACAATGCTGGAATTATGTAAACAATTTGCTGAAGATTATCCTGATTCAATATATAGTCCTGAAATTTGTGTTGACCCTATTAAAATTTCAAATTCCAGAAATACTGTTAGAGAAGTTATCATTAATGGACAAGTAAAGGATATTTCCTTTGAGGGAGTGAGTAGCCCAAGTGTATCCGAGTATAGTGCAAGAGTTGTTGTTACAGATTCTGAAGGAGAATCCCAGATTTTTGATTTAAGAAAAGATAAAGTTGTTTCCCTTGCTAATTTTAAATCAGAGGCAGAGTTTAAATCATTGAAAGTTTCAGAGTATATATTGCTTGAAGAATTAGTTGATGAGAATTCAGCTAGGATAAAAATAAGTGTAGATAATCACGGAGATAAAAAAGATATTTTTGTAGATTCAAAGACATTGAAGAGAGGGACATCTTCTGAAAGATATGGAGATTATACTTTTACCTTAACAGATATTACACTTAAACAGGTTGCAAAGGTTTCTGTTAAAGCAAATAGGGATCTTGCAAAGAGTAATTCAACATTTAGTTTTGCAATAGGTGTTGAAAAGAGAGCAATACAACTTTCACCTGAGAAGGCAGCTGAAAAGATAATCAAGTTAAATAAATCAATAGAAGAATGGAATAAGGTTTCAAAAGCTCTTGGAGGAATTGTTTCTGCTGGTAAAGCAGCATGTATGGCTACAGAAGCAGTTCTTGTTGTTAAAAATGTTATAGCTAATAGAAATGGAAAAGCAGTAGCAAGACAAGAAGTTATGACTGGTGAAGGAGGATGGAACAAGATATGTGAAGAAGAAATGAAAACTTATCCAACAAGATATACTTCTTTTAATTCATGTTTCTTGGCACATTCTGAACAAATAGAAAACGATGTGAATAGATTGTCTAATATAATTAATAAGCAAAACGAGATAATTAATGGAATTTCATCTGAGAATTCAGTTGAGTTTATGAAAAAATTTTCTTTAAGTGTTGAGAATACGATTAATTCTTTGACTGCTTCTCAGGCTCAAGGAGTAAATGATTTAAATAAATTAAAATCTGCTCTTGACTCAGAATATCTTGTTGATAAGGGAGCATACACCTTAGATGAACTTAAAGAAATTCAAATGTATGCAATGTATCTTCAGAGTACACCTGCAAATCCAAATGATAAATTTAGAGAGACTGCTATTTCAAGGTTAAATTCAGTTGTAGCAGATGTTAACAAGAATTCTGAAGGATATTTTGAATTAATTCAAGCAGCAGGTAAATTAAGAATTAATCCAGATTATGTTTTTTTAGCTGACAGTGAAAAGAAAAAAGATAAACAGAAAATTTATCAGGGAGAGACATTACAAAAGATTGGACTTGAATTAAGTAATCTTAAACCAACTAATCCTGTTGCAACTGCTCAATTTGATGGAAAAGTTTATGTTTTAGTATTAGATGGAGAAGTACCTTCTAAACATTATCCTGTAATGACCACCTCCAGAGTGACTGCAAATGAATTTGGAGAAGATAGTTATTCTGATGTGTATTGGATTTATGATAGTAATGGGAATTTTGTGAGAGATGAGAAAGTTATTGAAGAATTGAAAGATTATACATTTCAAGTCATAGATGCTACTACCTTCAAGAATCCTTATAAGTATTCTTATGGGAGTTCTGAAATTTTATTGAAATATTCTGGAACTTATGCTTATAGAAATAAACCTGTTGTTGTTCCATTTGATAAGAGAGAAGGATGGTATGCTGGAATAAGTTCCCCTGGAACAGCTTATGATTCTTCTGGAAGAATAAGGGAATTTTGGTTGTGTAATGTTGGTGAAGATGGAATTGAAGAGTTTCAGTTGGAAGATTTTGGAGGAGATCATTGTTTGTTGATTAATATGGCAGAATCTAATAGTGCAAATTCTTTTTCAGAAGTGGTGAATGTTAAACAAAAAATAGAACAAGCTGTGGATGCAATTAGCACAGCACAAAAGAGATACAAAGATGGTGTAACTAAAGTTTATATTAATACAAATGTTGGAGATGTTAAAGTTGGAGAACCATTAAAAGAAACACCTCAAGGAGAGTGTACTGATTATATGTCTGTTGAAGATTGTACGCTTTTATTTAATGTGTGTGATCCTGTTGTTTGTCCAAGTTCAAGATGTGACTTTGGAGGCAAATATCCTGTTACTGATGTAATTCAGACTGGTGTTGTTGGAAGTTTATTTTTATGTTATCCAAATGCTAAATGGGAAGGAGGAGATATTTATGTTCCTTTCTGTTTAAGTGGAATAAATGCTGGAATTGAAAATTGGATATCAGTTAAAAAAGCATATGCAGAGTGTCTTCAAAAAGGAATAGACACAGGCGAGACTGTTGGAATCTGTGATGAGATGCATAGTATTTATCTTTGTGAATTTTTCTGGAAGCAGGCAATACCTGTAGTTAAATTAATGGGGCCTAAGATTCTAGAAAAAGTAATTGGCTCTAGCTCAAGAGGTGGAGGAGAATATCAAACCTTCGGAGAAGCATTGAAGAGTGCTCAGAATTCAATTGATTATTTCACCCAATATTATGCTGAAAATTCTTATAGAGCATTTAAAGCACGTTCAACTGAAGAGATTGGGGGAGCAATTTGCGGTTCATTTGCATCTGTGGTTTATCCTGATTCAGGAAGTTTCTTGTCTAATTTAATTGCACCTGATTCTCCTTTCCAGTTTACAGGAAAATTTGAAGAAACATCAATGACAACTTCCACTAATCCTCCAACTTCACATTATAAAGTTTATTTCCATATTTATGCTGGAACAGATTCTGGAGCATATTATAGTGTTTATCTGAGAGGTTCTGGAAGTTCTTATTATCAGGACACTGCTTCAAATAGAATGGTTGATTCTGGATATATTCCAAGAGGAGAATTTGCAGATGAAGCAATTGACTTTACAGCTCCTTCAGGATATAATACTTTATGTATTTCAGTTAATGGAAGAGAGGAATGTGGATTCAAAGAAGTTTCAAGTTCTTTTGCTGTGAATTATTTAAGTGATTTGTATGTTAAGGATCAAGCTACTGCTTCAGATATTAAAACAAAAGAAGATTGTACAAGTGGAAGTGCAAGCATCTATAGTCTTTTGGATTTAAATGCTCAAAGTGCAGCAGATAATCTACTTAATGCAGAACTTTATTCTCAAGGGGTAATAAGAGTGTGTGCAACAGAAAGTCCTGGGACTGGTTCAGATCCTTTTGTTGGAACTGAAACTGAAAGATGGAAAAAAGTAGGATATTGTGATAACAAAAATATTGGATGTTGGATTGATACCAAGAGTGTTGAAGAAGCAATGAAGTTCCTTAATTTAGAAGAAGAAGCTTTGGAAGACATAGATAAGAATTCTTTGGAATATTTATCTAAATCTTATTATTCAATTGAAGAATTTAATGCTAAAAAAACAGAGATTGAATCTGAGACAAATGCGACTAAGAGAATTAAATTAATTAAAACTGTCCTTGATGGTGGAAAAGTATTTTATAATAATCAAAAAGCATATTTACACTTCCAGAAAGGAAAAGCTTATGCTAGTTTGGCATTAAGTTCATTTGAAGAATTTATTAAATTAAAAGAGGAAGAAGATAAACTGTTGAATGCTCCTTGTGATGAATCTATTCTTGGAAAGAGAATTTGGACTATTGCTCAAAATAAAATAAATACAGATACAACTAGATTACAGAATGGGCAATGGGTTAAGGATAATGTTTGTGCAACATTTGTTTCAAATGTTTTAATTGAAGCAGGAGCTTTACCTGCATTAGGAAATGATCCTTTAGCAAGTGCTACTTCAGATAGAGATGCAATAGTTGAATTAATTCCTCTTATGATTAGTGGAGGTTATACTGAAATTCCTAAGTCTGATTGGCAAACAGGATTAAAGGAAGGAGATGTAATTGTTTGGGGATGTAAGGGCTTGAGTTATTGTGCAAGTAAACCAGATGCAGATCAATACCAGCATGTAACAATTTTTTCAAATTATGATGGAACTTCAGTAAGAGTTATTCATGATCCTGGAGAAGATGGTGGTCCTGTTATGTATAGAACCTATTCCGATCCATTTGGAACAACATGGTATATAACTCATGTATATAGAGCAGCATGTACTGAGGTATTTGAAATTCCTGAAGGAATAATTGAACCTGATGTAGATGATGAGGATTTGAGTGGAGGATATGTTTCACCTGTATTTAAATTTAAGAATGGAAATGGTTTTTCTGACGCGTTTACCTTTAGAGTTGATGAAATATGTTATATGTATTTTGATTTTAAATGGCATTGGACATCTTCTTGTGATTTAGTTGAAAAATCCGGTAAGGAGAGTGAAGCCTGGACAATTATTGAAAGAAATTATGATGAAAATAGCTTAGTTGATATTAATGCAAATAGACTTAGGGAGAGAGATAAGCAAATAATACGTGCTTTGGAAGAGGAATCCTATAGTGGAGGATTAAAACTATTAATAGATAGAACACTTGAAGGAGGAACATTTAAGTTGACATTAGCTACAGAAGATTCTGTTATGGATGATGAAAGAATTTTCAGATTTGATTCTGGTATGCTTTCAAGAACTTATCCTGATGTTTCTGTATGGGATGATGATGAATCACTTAAATTGCTATATTATTTTAGGAATTCTGCAAATACTATCTGGCAATGGTCCCCTGATAAAAAATTTTGGATGTTTACAGATACATTGATTGTAGAGGGGGGAAATTATGATGGTAGGGTTACAGAAGAAGGAAGCACAGCATATTTATTGATGCAAGAAATTAAAGATAAAAATATTTATGAAGGAGCAGCTATTTTGTTTGATCAAGAGAAATTTTCTTCCTCAAGTTCTTCAGGACCCACAACTCCTACAGATGCAACTTCAACTGGACCAGAAGAAGAGATATTTTTATTGGGAGGAGTTTTAGGTTTAAAGTCAGATAGGGTTTTCTTTAGATATGTTTCTTCTAGATGGCAATGGTCTCCTGAAAAGATTACTTGGATGGATGTTTCAACAACAAAGGTTAGTGGAGGAGAATATGATGGTAAAATACTCAAATATCATAATCTTAATGTAGTTAATGCATTGAATGAGTTGAGTTCGGGTAATCAAGATTATCTTGAAGGTAAAAGAATATTAAAAGAAAATGGAGCACTTATGGAAGATAAAAGTGAGATTATAATTTCTTCAACAACCCCTACATCCTCTTTGGAAAGTAATTTTCAGAGAAGAGATGTAACTAAATTAACTAATTTAATGAATCTTTTATCTTCTTCTGCTTCTTCTGCTATTCTTAACTGTAATTGTGGAGAAAATTGCGAGGATTATGCTAAATGGATTGTTCAATATGCTGGTCAGAGCAATATACCTGATGAATTACTTTTGTTAGCTGTAATGGCTCAAGAAAGCTTTTGTAAATCAGTTGTATCTCCTGATGGAAACGATATTGGACTTATGCAAATAAATCTTGGTAATTGTGGAAGTTATGGTCTTCCTGCAGATAAAGATTCTTGTAAAAGCATATTATTACAAGATGAAGAATTAAACATACGGGTTGGTGCCCAGCATCTAAGAGTAAAGTATAATACATATAAAGATGGAGAAGCTTTTAATTGTCCTCCAATCATTGAAACATATTCTGGATGGGAAGCTGCATTAAGAGGATATAATGGATGGGGATGTACTGGAGATAATAATTATGTTGATAACGTTAAGAAAAAATATTTTGATTTGTTAATAGTATATAATTAAATAGATTTCTACAATAGATTAATTTAAGTTTAGATTATTCTTTATATTTTTAGAAAATGCGAGGATTAGGATTCGAACCTAAGTAAGCATAAAGCTACGAGAGCCTAAATCTCGCCCGTTTGACCACTCCGGCATCCCCGCATATGAATTTTAGAAATTGAG
>CAZNIA010000016.1:0-14627 GCA_964572995.1 Candidatus Woesearchaeota archaeon | reverse complement strand
GCTTGAGCTTCTAATTGCTGTTCTTCAGTTAAATCTGCATTCATTCCCTTACCAAAACCAAAAGGAAAAGCAGCAACAAGGCTAACCCCTAAAAGAGCAATTATTGACAAAGCCAAAACTCCTGCAGTTATTTTTTTCATATTTTAAATCCCTCCTTATATCTCTATATTAAATTAGATTAATTTTTATTTAAAAGCAAGATGGACAGCAAATCCACCTCTCTTAAAAATCTTTAAATAATCAATTCAATGTATATAATAAACAGGATATATCCAATATGGCAGGACCACAAATACACTCATTAATCCAAAGCATAGGAACAGAACTTATTTACTCATTTGTAATAATCCTATCCAGTTTAATGATTTATTTTTCAACAAAAGAGATGTATGAACTAAGTGCATACAAAGGAATAAAATATTTCAGATATGCGTTTTTATTTTTTGCAATAGCTTATTTTTTCAAGTCGTTTATAAAAATGCTTCTTGTTTATTTTGGAGCTTCAAGAATAATTGATATTAGTTACAGAGCTATTGGGCCAATAACTTTATTTTTGTTTATATTTTTTGGATCATTGGCTGTATTCTATTTAGTGTATAGTTTAATGTGTAAAAAGTGGGCAGGGAAATCAAATATAATTCTAGGAATATTTTACATAATCTCTGTAATAATCTCTTTCATTATAATAAGCACAAGGGAAGTCTGGGTGTTTATCACTGCAAGTCTCTTTATTCTAGCAATTGCAATTTTTGGTTTATATATAACACATAAACAATCAAAAAACAAAAATAGAAAGAGCAATATGCACATAATTTACACATTATTATTTTTATTTTGGATATTAAATATAATAGACGTGCTTGTAAACTTCAGTTATATATATCAAATATTACTTTATTTAGCATCATTAGGAATATTTCTTGCTATTTTATATAAAGTTCTTAAAAAAACAGGTTCAAATTAAAATGAAAAAACGTGGAAGACTTGAAATAATAAGAGACATACTAAAGGTAATTCAAGAAAACAAAAATTCAATTAGATATACACCGTTATTAAGAAAAGCAAATATATCAACCTCAAAATTCAATGAATATTACAATGAATTAATAAAAAAAAGTTTTGTAATAGAATCAAAGTCTTCTTCAGGAGAAAAAAGAATATCTTTAACTCAAAAAGGATTTAATTTCCTGGAAAGATATAAAACAATAGTAAACTTTATTGAAGAATTTGAATTATAATCTATCCTTGATATATTTGTGTTATTATATAGTAACAACATAAAGAAAGATTTATATACTTTCCAAATCAAATTTAAATTTATGAAATCCAAAGGAATATCTTTACTTGCACTTATTACAGCAAGTATTTCAATGGCAGGTATAACTCCTAAAATAACAGAATATTATGTTAAAGACAATTCTTCACTTGAACAAAAACTAAACCCTCCTATATTAGAAATTGATACAAGCCTCTATAAATATAATTCAGAACATTATTCTCAAGAAGAATTAAAAAAATTCAATGAATGGGTAGACTCAACAATCTCTCAATCTAAAAGAAACAATACAAATTCAATAATTGTTAATAAATTGAAAAAAAAGCTTTATTTAATTGAAAAAGGGGAAATTCACTCCAAATATAATGTAGATTTAGGTTTTAGCCCAATACAAGATAAACAAAGAGAAGGAGACGGGTGTACTCCTGAAGGAATGTATCTTGTACAAAGAAAACTCTCCCAAGGAACTACAAATTTCTATAAAGCTTTTCTTATAAACTACCCAAATAAGCAAGATAAAGCTAAAGGAAAGACAGGAGGATTAATTGAAATACATGGAAAAGGCGGTTTAGGATATGATTGGACATTAGGATGTATGGCATTAACAGACCAAGACATGGACAAAATATTTCCTTATATAGAAGAAGGAAATAGAATAACTATAGTAAGAGACACTTCAAAAGAACTAAAATAAATAAAACAATTAATTGTCATTAAAGGAACTTGTATAAGATTCTAAACTTTCTCTCTCAGGTAAAACAAATCCTGCATCCTGAGCAAAATCCAAATTCATATTATTCAGATCTAACTCTCCTGAAGCAATTTTATTTAATATAGAGTAAATCAATTTATCATTATCTATATATCTTCCAGTATCTTTATCTGTGATAACAAAACTATTTGGAAATTTTTCCTGTAAATGTCCTAAATTACTATAACTCTGACATCCTCCATCATGGATTATTTTAGAAGAATCGCTTTCAACTGAAAAAGTTTGAGGTGCATGGTAGCAATGTCCCCTATGAGCAAGATAAATATAAAATTGATTCATTAAATCTTCTCTTGCAGATGGAACATACTCAACACGCGCACTATTTAATTCCATATCAATTATAACTTTTTTATCTCCAACAACCTTATATAATCTAGTAACAGAATCATCACTCCATTCAACTTTCATCCCATAATTTTTAATAAAATCATTTTTTGCATCAGAATAAGAGTTCTCATCATCATAAAAGTAAAGTTTTCCAGCAATCTCTTTTCTATCAAGAATATCAGAGTTAATTTTAGATTCTTTGATATCCGGAAGATCATTTATAAGACTAATTGTTTCCTTTTTTACAGGATTTTTATTTAACTTAAGTAAATAAGAATAAACTGCCTTTTCATTTACATTATTAGATTCGTAATATCTTTCAGTAAAAAAACTTTCAAGATTTTCTTTTTCTCCTGGATATTTTTCAGGCGAAGAATAAATATCATAAATAACATCTTGCATTAAAACAGAATTTGTATAAAAAGAATCATAATTTGAATTATCTTTTTTTAAAGTCAAAGAATCATAAATTATATCTCTAAAGAAATCAGGATTTTCCTTGAAAGCCTCAGGTAGTTTTCCACGAGCAGAAAGCTGAAAAGTAAAATGAGACCAGTATTTCCCAGAGCTATCAACTTTTTTAACTTCCTCAACTAAATTGCCTTTGTTAAATCCATCGTACAATTTATTGAAGGTTGAAGGATATAGATCACTAGTACCTATTGAATTAGAAATTAAATAATACTTAGAATCAAAACTAAGCTCATTAATTAAACTCTCTCTTAAACTATCTGAACTATCAAGGATACTATCAAAGTCATGCATTCTATTTATACTTTCAGAAGCAATAATAGAATCTTGTTGATTGATTGATTCTGGATTTTCAAAATATTTATTTATAGCAGAGGCATATTCTTTTGCTAAAGCATTTTTATCTTTTATATTAGAATATTTTATATCTAGAAAATCTGTTGAATCTCCTAAAACACCATACTTGTTGGAAACATGAATTCCCAAATTTATATCTTCAAAATTATTTCCATTGTACTCTTTAACTCCTGCCTCAAAAAAACGAACATCATAAACACCATCCAAATCAACAAATTTAGATGAAAAATCCTTAACTAAATTAAAATCATTTCCTTCTTTTAATCCACTCTCAAGGATATTATATGAATCAGATAATTTTTGAACATACGAATAATCTGTTCCTGCAACTTCCAGAATTGCAAATGTAAATTCATTGAATCTTTCAGGATTTATATTTAAACCAGAAGACTCTAATCTTCCTAAGCCAGAAAGGGCATCCACTAAAAAATGATCTGAATTATCTCCTGTCTTTTCTATAACTCCCTTAATCAATTCTAAACTCTGCTCATTTGTGAATCCACCTTTTTTTGCAGAAGAAAGTATATCTTGAGAAACATAAAAAGAATCATACAACGAAGATTCATCAGTTATATGTTCTTGCATATCTTTAACTAACCCTTCAAGTTGCGAATCTTGAAGATCAATTATTGAATTTTTTAATTCATAAATAACTTTCTCTTGTAAATTACCTCCAACATTATTATATAAAATACCAGATAATTTTCCATTTGAATCAATTCTTAATTCTTCTTCAAAACTATCTGAAGTCATAACGAAAGGAACTGATTTATATTTTTCATTTAAAATATCTCCTAATCCAAGAAGATTGTCAGATAAAAGCTTCTCTCCATCTTCAATGTCTATAAGAATTCCATCATTAGCAATCCTAATAGACCCTTCATGATTAATTGAAGATTTATGATTTATCTTAGAAAAAACTTGTGAATTTTCTGTTACTCTTTCTATTTTCAAGCTATCTCCATTAAAAACAGCCAAATTCAATTTATCATTATACTCTATATCTAATATCCCATTATTCTCTAAAAAATTCATTGAAACTCTTCCATTATCAGAACTTTGTATTTCCAAACTATTTTCAACTTTTTTAATCCAATTTGTTCTTGTGCTTTTTCCAGAGACAAACTCTTCAACATTATTTTTAACAATTAAAACTTGATCTGAATCTCCCCCCCAACTCTTTATGAACAACCCCTGATAATTTGCTTCTCCTTCTTCTATGAAATAACCATATTTGTTGATTTGCAAATCTCCCTCAAATATTAAATCATCCATAATGTTTAAATTTTTACCAGAAACACTTATTGGTTCTTTGATATTTGAAAAATCAAACATCTTATTTATTCTTACATCATCTGGAAACAAAAATCTATTTCCTTCATAATAAACTCTTGAATTTTCTGAATTAGGAGGAACAATAAAAGAAAGCCCATTAATAAGATACTCTCCTCCTTCTTCTCCAACAGAAAATTGAGCACTTACAATATTCCCAAAATTATCTAATTCAATATAACTAATACGTCCGTTTTCATCTTTAGGAAGTATATTCTCAAATGAAGAATCCTCAATTGTCAAAGAAGCGTCTTCTCCTACAAAAGTAAGTCTATTTGTATTGTCATCTATTTTATTGTATTTTATGCCTTCTTCACTTCCAAAAATCTTACCTTTAATTAAATCTCCATATACTGTGCTTAAGTCAATAACTCCTGAATCGCTTTCTTCAGGTTCTGCTGCAGAAACATTTCCACAAAAGATTAAAATTAAGACAATAAGAAGTGCAAAAAATAAAAGAGAATTATTACGCATTTTAATATTTATTTGCAAACCTCCATTCAATTGGTTTATCATCTGCTTCCAAAGAAGTATCTAAAAAGGTAAAAACAACACTCTTGTCATAATAATTTTCCATGTCTATATAAATGTCGTTTTGAATTGCAACATTGAAACATTCAAGACAAGTACTTTCAAAATTTTTCTGTTGAATCATATAATCTGATACTGAATCATAAACTACACCTAACCTAGAAGCAACAACTGAATTAAAATCCTTAACTAAAGAGATGCTTTCTCCCTGTTTTATTCTTAAAGGATATTCTACAATCAATCTAACTTCATTTTCACCTACCTCAATATAACTATCCAACATTCCTTGCTCTATACCGTAGTTTTCAAAATTAGAAAAGCCATCTATACAAAGAAAAAACTTTCTATCAAAATATTCTTTGATTTGATTTTCAACTAATTCTTTGGAAGGAAAATAATTTTTATTTTCTAAAATATAATAACCTACTCCTCCCTCATTTGATTCTCTGTAAAGATAAGAATAACCAGAATATCCTCCATTTTCTGCAATAGCATATATACTAGAGTTAAGAGTTTCATCCATACAAGACTGTATAAAATTAACAATAGGGGCAACATCTAAATCACCTTTTTTATCTCCACCTAATCTATCTTTAAACAAAAACAACACTGCAACTATTGCAACAATAATAATTACAATTATAATGAATATAGTAACTTGTCCCCTCTTTTCCATTAAATATAAACAGAACGATTATTTATAAAATATATAGTAAACCAATACAACTATCTTCCTCCACCACCTCCGCCCCCTACTCCACCCCCTCCTGCGCCACCAAAACCTCCGGCACCTACTCCCCCTCCTCCAGCAGAGCTAGAAAAGGCAGAACCAAAAAAAGAACCATCTGTTATCCCAGTGTAAATGTGGGTTTGCTGTTCATTTATTAAATGATTCACTTTGAGTTCTTTGATAACTTTATCAGGAACCCCTAAAGCAGTTGCATAAATAAGGTATTCATTCCAAATTACAACTGTCTTATGCGTTGCAGTTTTAATTGAAAAAGAATTTTTAAGATATCTCTTAAATGCCCTCCATTTTTGATATTCAATATAATATTCTCCATTAAATCTTGAAAAGATGGTGTTGCTAGAAGAAAGAATTATTACAAAGATAAGCATAAGAAAATAAGATATTAATATAATCTCTGAGAATATCTTGAATTTAAACAATAAAAATAAAATCGAGAAAGTTAAAACAATAAATAATGGGTAAATGAACTTACCAGAGGAATTATCAAGATATTTTTTTCCTTTATCTTTAATGTCTTCTCTCAAATCTTTATAATTAACAAATAATAACTTACTTATACTATATTGATAATATATACTATTTGTAAATCCTTTTAAATTAAAATACTCTCCATCAAGGTATTTTTTATCTTTGTCTCTTCTAATATTAAGATAAATAAACTCCAGAATATCATAAATCTTTTTTTCAACTTCATCACCGTTAAATTTATTTAATTTTATGAAAATATCTTTACCTTTCTCTTTTATTTCAATTATCTTGTTGTTATAAAATTTCAAAAGTACAGAAGAAAATAAGTTCTTATCCAATGCAGACAAAGGAGGATTAAAGTAAGCTGAAACTTCCCATACATTACGTTTACTTGGAAATTCACTTAATTCCTTGGGAATACTTGCATAAACTCTTTCCTTACCTGTAAAAAACCACAAACCAAACACTAAAATACCAGGTAGAATAGAAAAAAGTATTTTAAGAAACAAAAATCCAGAATCAAATTCAAAATCATTTGATTCAACTATATTAAAATCATTAGTTTCTCCAGAATAAGGGATATATAGAATAACATTTTCATTTTCATAGTATCTTTTCTTCTTTACAACATCGCCTTGAACAACAAAATTTTGATTAGTAAGTTTTACGTGGTTTCCAGAAGAATAAGCAACAAATTTAATATAATATACTTCATTAATTAAAAATAAATTTTCTGCATGAATTTCATATTCTGCATTGACAGTGTAATCTTCGCCTTTAAAAAAACCAAGAGTATTTCCAAAAGAACATCCATATTCATTTGGTTCTGTATAAAAATAATCTCCAGGATAAGCCTTTCCAGAATAATCTTTAAAATAATAATTTCCATCAGAACATCTTACCTCATTAATAAGAAGATAATTTCTGGAATTAATATTCTGGTTATCTATTGAATATATCTCACTCTCAAAAGTTCTATAAAGAGTATGATAAAGTTTATCTGGTTTAAAATGCAATTCTTCTTGGATATTCTGTCCATCAATCACAATATTAGAAGAATAAAAATTGAATTTATCTCCTATATTAAAATAAGTTAAAGTGACTCCGCTTAAAATAAGAAATAGGGTAATTGCTAAAACAACAGGCAATTCTGGATTTACACCAACTCCCTTAAATTTTCCCATATTTTATTTAATTTTATTTCCTCTGAACAACCAAATTCTTTTTAGTTATTTTTTCAAGTGTTATTGTTTTCTCTTTGCCTGTAATCATATCTTTAACCTTAAACTTCTTGCTTTTAACTTCTTTAGCTCCAACAAATATTACTTGTTTGATGTTCCAAGAATTTGCATATTCAAGTGCCTTTGAAGGTTTTCCATAATAAATAGACACAGAATCTCCTCTTTGTCTTAACATCTCTGCAATTTTAATTGCTTGTTTATCTTCATCCAAAGAAACAACAAGAACACTGTTTTTACTGAAATCAAAGTCTGCAAGCATAGCAAGTCTATCTAAACCAAGACTAATGCCTGTGCATTGGATACCATTAAATTCATAACTTCCCCCTCCACAAATAGTTTCTTTCATCTTATTTGTTTTTATTTCAAAAACAGTTCCATTATAATAACTCAATCCTCTAGCAAGTGAAGGTGAAAATTTTGCTTCAACTTTATATAAATTCAAGTAATCCATAAACTCTTTTATCTCTTTATAATATTCATACTTAGCAAAATAGCTTTCAGGTTTCTTGAACACTTCCAAAACCTTCTCTGCATTATATTTCTTTAAGTTCTCTTTAATCTCTATCTCGGGAAGCTTATCTAATTTATCAATTTCTTTTATAACAGAAACTTTGTCTTTCTCATTAACTCCTTCTTTATTTAAAATTTCATTTAGAAGTTTCCTATTATTGAAATAAATAACAGACTTTATTCCTATCTTACTAAGTGCTTCTTTTACCAAAGAAAGTATATCTACCTCATCTCTTATCTTGCTCCCTACAACATCTATATCACATTGCACAAACTGCCTAAATCTATTTGATGTAACAGGTTCATCTCTGAAAACCTCTCCAATTTCATATCTTTTATAAGGTAGTTTTTTACCTTGCATAAGTCTTTTAAGTTGAAAAGTGAACTCATACCTTAATGCTAAATCTCTTTCACCTTTATCTTTTAACTTGAAAATATCACTCACAGCTTCATCCTGCTTGTTTTCTCCCTGAACAAATTCTCTGTATTCTATTATAGGTGTCTCAGCAGGTTCAAAATTATATTTTTCAAAAGTATCCACTAATATTTTCCTTATCTCTGCTCTTTTACGAGCTTCTTCTCCTGTGTAGTCTTTAAATCCCTTAACTGTTTCCATTTTCCATAATCAAATTTTTACTTTCTTTTATTCAAGTGATCTTCTCTGGCTTTTTGCTTTTGAAATTCTATCTTTCTTATAAAAGATTCTTTATCTAATTTTATTGAAAGCTTTCTAACTTTAGCCATTATTCTTTTAACTTTTCTTTCTATTAAATCTTTCTCATCTCCGTGTTCTATATCTCTTATTCTCCAATGCACAATTCTCCCCTTAAATGTAGTATAAAACACTTCTTTAGGTACATTATCTGCAACAATTACAATCAAATCTATTTTTTTCAGAAGTTCTATTTCCAATCCCTTTGGTTTCCCAGAAATATCTAAACCACATTTTTTAGCAATAGCAACTTCTGTCCTATTAAGAGGATAATCTCCTTTAATCACCCCTCTACTAAATGCTTTAATGTTCTTGTTTTTATTTATTTGATTGAAATAAGCTTCAGCAACCCTGCTTCTAAATCTATTATATTTACAAACAAAAAGTATGTTCATTTTCCTCTTTTATTCTACCTCTTTATAATTTAATCAAGAAATATTCCTATAAAAACCTTACACTCTGTAAAAATTAAAGCAATCCTTCTTTTATCAAATCATCCCAGGATTTTTCACCCAAAACAACCAATGCTTCTTTAAATGTTATTATTGGCTTTCTGTATCTTGCAAAATCATCTGTTGCAATTCTTGGACAAGCTAATTCCACAAACGCATCAACATTATAAAAATTAACAAGCTTATCAGGAGAAAATTCATTTATTGCTAAAATAACAACTTCTTTACCCAACTTAGCAAATTTATCACTTAAAACTTTATATGAACCAAATTGCTGGCCTTGTTTAACTCCCATAATAATCCCTATTTTCTTTGCCTCCTTGAACTTTTCAACAGATAATATTCTCTGCCTAAGTATTTTATCTTTAACTCCATTCATATTCTTAATTTCATTATTATAAACATCAATTAAAAAAACAGGCTTATCCACTGCAAGAACTGCTCCCATAGCATGAAAGTTATTCCCAACAACAACAAAACAATCGACTTGATTTTCAATTACTTTAAGCCCAGAATACTGGCATCCTACAACTTGACCTTCACTTGAAACATTTCCTTTCTTTTTTGAAACAAAAACTTTCTTCCTATTATTCTCATAAAATTCAACAATATTTTTCAAATCATGAATATGTTGAACTGAACAACTTATCCCAATATTTTCAAAATCTTTCAATTCATTAATAGATTTCTTAAGTAAAGGATTCAAGTTTAATTCGTCTTTTATGGGAATATAAACAACAGGAAAATTAACTTTCATAAATTCAGAATGTCCAAAATGAACAATTAAATCTGCTTTAACTGATTTAGCCTCATCAACTGCAATTGCACAACCTCCCCAACAAGTTTCACCTGAGAATACAACTTCTACTTTTAATTCATTAAAAAATTTCAGCAATTCAAAAGAATTTTGTTTCACCCCTTCAGGCAATTGAACTAAAACTTTTTTAGGTTTTAGCTTCTTTAATTCTTTCTTAAGTTTATCCAGTTCAAAGTTAAATGCCATAATTATTAAAGAAATAGTTAGTTTAAAAGACTTATTTAATCAAGAAAAAATTTACTTTTTTCTGGATTTAAAGGATTTGTAATAAGGATTTTCATTAATCATTTTTGATTTACTTCCTAATGTATAATAAACAAAGAGGTTATTAACAGGGATTTTCAATTGTGCTTCAATACTCTCTTTAGTTAATTCATAATAATATTTTCCTGGTGCTGTAAATTGTTCAATTGAGGTTGCCATAAGAGAATATTCCATTAATCCCTTTTAAATTTAATTATACCTAAATATTTCCTTTTTTACTTAGCCAATCATAAGCAGATTTAGCTGCAGTTGCTCCTTGTGAAGCAGCAACAACAACTTGTTTTAATTTAGTATGAGTTATATCCCCTGCAGCATAGATTCCTTCAATAGATGTTTTCATATCTTCATCTACTTCAATGAACTTTTCATTATTAATTTTCAATCCAAGATTTTTACTTAGTTCTGAAATAGGTTTAAAATCTTCTTCAATAAAAATTCCATCTACTTGAATAACCTCTTTTTTACTTTTACAAGAAATCTTTAACCCCTCTACTTTATCTTTTCCTACAACCTCCAAAGGAATACAACTATAATAAGCTTGAACATTCTTTTTTTCATTAAGTTTTTTTGCATCCAAACCATCACATCTGAGTTTTTCTCCTCTGTAAATTAAATAAACTTTTCTTGCAACATCAGATAAAACAAGTGCAGAAGAAGAATTACAATCGCTATCAATTATAACTGCAACATCTTTATTCTTAAAAAAGAAAGCATCACACGTAGCACAATAACTTACTCCTCTACCTAAAAATTTCTCTTCTCCATTAATTTTAAGTTTTTTTCTTTGACTTCCTGTAGAAAAAATTAAAGATTTACATTTGAGTTCTTGTCTTTTAGTTTTAACAAGAAACCCTTTATCTTTAATTTTATAGCTTTTATTTTCAATAGAAACAGCTTCTTCAAGTATAAAATCAACAGAATATTCTTTAACTTGTTCATAAAATTTCTTCATTAATTCAGGACCAGAACCGCTGAAACCAGGCCAATTTTCAATCCTAAGCACAGAATTTACAGTCCCCCCTATATCTTTAGATACAACTCCCACATTCAACCCATTTCTTGCAGAATACAATGCAGCAGTTAAACCTGCAGGACCTGCTCCAATTATTATAATATCATAGATTTTATTATTCCCTTTACCAGCCTGTTTATTTTCTCTTTTCATTTTAACCCTCCCCACTTAATTAAAAAGATTATTAATAAAATTATCGAAATTACAACAAAAAAGTAAATCACTTCTAAAAACCATCTTCTAGATTTTTCACAAGATTGCGCTATTAAAGGCTTATCTTTTTCTGTACCACAATTATTTAAATCAATACAATTACGAATTTGTTTTCCTTCTAAACATTTTTCCCATTCTCCACAATCCCAAGACTCATTACAAACACTTAATCCTGAAATAATCTCTTCTTTTACATAAATAGGCTCATTAATACTTATTACAGTAATATTTGCTTTTGCAAGATCTCCATAACCATTAATACTATTAAGAATCACAGATATATTGTACCAGTTCAAAGTAAAAGAAAATTTTTTAGCTTCTCCAACAAATAAAGTTGCTTGTTGTAAAAAAGAACTAACATTTATTCCAACCAAATCAGAGTTTATAGTATCAATAGCCAAAATATGTTTTTCTTGATTTAAACTAATATTTAATGAATCTCCTTGAGAATAAGTATTAGTATATCCCATAGACAATTGAAGCGTATTTGCAGAATAAACAAGATTTTTCTGACTTCTGGAACTGCTTCCTCTGTTAACATCAATATCCAATGTATAAATTGGACAAATAGAACAATTTTTCAAAGGAAAAAAATCTGTATCATTTATCTTCAAATTATAACCTCCCTCACAGATATAATCTAAATTTAAATCAGAACAAGAAAAAGAATAGCCTGAATTATTTGGATGAGCCCAATAGTTTCCAAAAACACTATTATTCCAAAAATTCACTCCATAAGCTCCTGTAATTTGAAAATTCTTTGAATTAACAAAGAAATTATTATAAATATGGTTAGCTGAACTTGAAACAAGAAGAATACCTGATTCTTGATTCTCGTTTATCATATTTTCAGTCAAAATATTATCTGAGCTATTTTGAATACGCACACCATACACATTTGAGCTCAAGTTATTGTAAATAATTGTATTCCCAGAACCTTCTCGTACAAGAATTCCATAATCAACTCCCTCTACAAGACAATTTTTAACTGTAACATTTGAAGTGTGATTAAGAACAATTCCATTAACTATATTGTCTCCTCTTAAACTAAATCCATTACAATCAAATACAACATCATCTACTAAAACTAAAATACAATCTATTAAATCCCCTCCATGATCAATATCATTATCTAGAACATACTCTCCAGGTAAGAATATAGGCTGACAAGATGAAACACTGCTAGCTGCATTAACTTCAAAAGAAAAAACAATTACAGATAAAGACATTAAAATAACCAAAATAAAACCCTTAAAATATATTTTCATTTTATCCTCTTTAAATATGGGAATAATTATGTAATTTGATATATAAATATTTAGGATGAAATTGAACAGGGCGGATGGAGTATCTCGTACAGAAGTGTTCGGTTCTCATAAATTTTACTAACTTAATTGAGCAATTAATGATATAACAAAAGTTTTTTAGATACAAACCCCATTTGAACATCCATTAGGGCACGTATAAATAGTAGCTTTAGCGACTTCCATACCTTCATAACGTCCCTCTCCCGGACCACAATAATTTTCCATTACTCTTTCTGAATCTAAACATTCATCTTCAAACTCGCCAGAATTTCCAATAATATTTTCAACAATTACTTTTCCTTTTACACTATAATCCATTCCCCCATCAGAATCAGTACATTTTGGTTCAGGCTTTGGAATACACTCTCCGTCCTCACACTTATAATCACAAAAAGCTCCTACTACACTTTTTCTTTGGTTTCCTTCACAATAGTATTCTGATAAAACATTATCGCTGACAGGCATACTTGTACAAACATCTGTTCCACAATCTACTTCATTACAAGTTTCTCCCTTAATATCATAGTTCTTACCACCATCGGAATCTGTACAAAATGAATTCTCTTGTGAAGAGTTTTCTTCATTTGAATCTTCATTTAAAGAATTTTCCTCATTAACAATCACTTCTCCGCCAGAACTTCCACCATCCGCAACAATATTTTCTGAACTACTTTCTCTATCTGAGAAAATATAATAACTTCCAACAGCAATAACCAAAACAAGAATTATAATTATACTCCATAATATTGCTGAACCTTTTTTCGCTTCCATAAATACCTTAAGTGTTTGCTATTTATAAATATTTCAGAAAAGGCAGGGCGGATGGAGGGAATCGAACCCTCTCTCTGCGGACCACAACCACATGTACTACCGTTATACTACAACCGCCAATATATATGTCGGTTCATGAGTTTGAACCTAATTTTAGGTGTAATTTAAGGTTTTTATGGTTTGTCTTTTTCTTCTTTATTTACTTCATCTTCCCATTCAATATCTCCTCTAATAATCTCCTCTAAGAAATCATATAAATTATCACAAGCCAACTTATAATCTTCACAATCTGGGTTTACCTCAAATATCTTACACCATCCATTCTTACCCTTAGAAGACAAATTTATAGATAGAATAAAATCATCATATCTGCTAATAACTAAAAAATTCTTATCTCTTTCAAGACTTCTAATAAAGTTTGTTTCTTCAATAATTTCTTTAATAGAAAGAATATCAAAATCAGAATTGAATAAGTTTAGTTTATAATTAGTAAGATAAATCTTAAATTCTTCTGGAAGGATTATATTAAGTTTATTTTCTAATAAATCAATATCTCTTTTTGATATTAAATTAGAATACAATATCTTCTTGGGATACAATTTAATGAGTTTATCAAATTCTTGCTTAATAGATTTCATTTTCTAATCCTCCCAAATCATACTACAACCGCCATGATGTATTAATTTAACCAATTTAGAAGACTTTTAATTCTTTTTGTTTATCACAAAACTAAATGTTTAGATTTTTTAACATCTTTAATAAATCTATGTTTATCTAATACGCCATTCAAATCACTATCTGCAAGAACTTCATCATCGATTCCATCGGCGTCATTGAGTCGCAAGATCCCCGGACCGGCGTTATTCATGTCCGGCGCCATACCGACGGCAAAATCATCAAAATCGCCGATCTGGTCGAGGACACTCGCGATGAGCGCGACAAGATTCTCGCCTATCTGCGCGACATCAGAAGCGCCGATGACATCGACCTGATCATCGCTTTGAACATGGCCAAGGAGGGCTTCGACTGGCCGTACTGCGAAC
>CAZNIA010000015.1:0-15449 GCA_964572995.1 Candidatus Woesearchaeota archaeon | reverse complement strand
CCTTTGAAACGTCTTTTTCAACATTTCTTTGAAGAGCATCTATTTGCATTACTGTCTTTCCTTTTTTCATTACTCTTACTTTTTTGTCTTCTTCAGAAATAATTACCACTATGTTCTCTCCTGTTGCAGCACTTATTGCAGCAGAATGTCTTGTACCAAAGTTTTTGAAAACCTTTGTTGATTTTATTCTTACTCCGTATGCTGTTACAAAACCTTTTTTATTAAGTATTACCGCTCCGTCCATTAATGCTAATGATTCTAGGAGTTTAGGGTTTTCTGATGCTTTAAACGGTGGAACAGATTGATTAATTAAAGGAGTGTATTTAACTTCTCCAACAACAAACAATGCTCCTTCTCCTCTTTTTGCTATTCTTAATCCTACTTGAATTAGAGTTTCCTCTAATTTTTTAATTTCATGATTTGTTTTTTCTTTTTTCTCTTTCATATTAATACATATTTTTGATCGATATATAAATTTTTCTTATAGTTAGATTTTAATAGTGTTTTTTATTGGATTTTTAGTAATTTAGCTCCGTCGTCTAGCGGTCAAAGATAATGGGTTCTGGGCCCATTGACCCAGGTTCGAATCCTGGCGGGGCTATTTTATTTTTGTTTCGAAATCTTTTTATAGTATTTTAGCTTGTGTAATTAATGGTGAATGCAATTCTTATTTTGGTTGTAGCTTTAATTTTGATAATTTGGTTGAGTCACGAAGTCAAGAAGGTTAAACATAAGGTTGTTGCAGTTTTTTTAATCTTGCTCCTTGTTTTTACTTATTTTAGTTTCTCCTCTGTTATAAAAGGAAAAGATATTGATATAAAGACAATGGATGGTATGAAAGAAGCAGGAAGATTATATGGAATATGGCTTGGACAAGCTTTTAAAAATATTAAAGTTGCAACTGGGAATATTGTTAGTATGAACTGGAAGCTTAATGAGAGTATGGAATCTAATTTTAGCTTGGGTAAGGCAAAAACCCCTTAGAGTAATATTTATAAATATAAGATTCCTAAATAAAATATGGTTAAGAAAAAGAGGAGTGTAAGTAAGAAATCTAATGTTAAGAGAAAGTCTTCTGGTAAAACAAAATTAACTTTAAAGTCAGATGGTCTTATTTATTCTAAAAATAAAGTTTCAAAGGTTCTTAGGTATCTTGTACTTTTTGTCTTGCTTTTCTTGCTTTCATATATTATTTCAGTTATAGCATTACCTGATAGTTTTTGGGCAGTTTTCTTTGATATACTTTGGCTTATATTTTTGTTGTTCTCAATAGCTTTCTTTTTAGCATTACTTGCTTTATTGCTATTAAAGTGGATGAAAAGATAAAATTATTTCTTTTTCATAATCTTTAATTTAATTGATGTTTTATAATTCTGTTAATTACTCAAAGAATCCAAAATAAACAAGTTCAATCAAAAGCCACAGCCGAGGATTGAACTCGGGACCTTTACCTTACCAAGGTAACGCTCTACCAACTGAGCTACTGCGGCAGTTGCTCTTTATTTTATTTTTATTATCTATTCTTAAATTTTTAGTTCCAACATATTTATAAAACCTTTTTATCAATAGAAGCTATGATAAAAGAAAAAAAAGAAGAATCAAAGTTACAAGAATTAAAGGAAAAATACAAGGAATTAAAAAAAGAATATAATCTTCCAGAGTTTAATGATCTTAACAGAGAATTTTTAATAGAGAAAGTTGCAGAAGCTGAAACTGATTTTTTAATAAGAGAAATTGGGAGAGTAATGTCAGAAAAATTTTCTAATTATTTAAGATTTATTGAGATGATGTTGAATCCTGTAAATTCTCCTATGTTTGTTTTTTCTATAATAAAAGCTATAGGTGAAGAAGAAAAAAAGAAATTATCTGAAATTTATAAAGAATTAACGAAAATAGAGCTAGATATGATAGAGATTGATACTGATTTTTCTGAGAAAAAACAAGCTGATTTTATAAATAGTTCTTATAAATCTTGGTTGAATGTAAAAAAAGATTTTTTGAGTATCATTTCAAGAGTAAAAGAAAATTGGCAGAGTAAAAAATCAAGCAATAATAATGGCTATTTTGGTTAAATCAATTTTTTAGTTATTTCTTTTAAATTTACTTCCAATATTGCAACTGGCATTTTTATCTTCCAATTTTTCAATATTTTAGGATGAATTTCTCCTAAAACCCCTATCTCTTTGTTATCTAAATTTATTGTTGCTGCCCTTCCATCTATTAAATGATTTGTAATTTCTTCTGTCTCTTTTAATTCTGTTTTAATTCCTAAAGATTTCATTAAATACATCCAAATTTGTTTTATTTCTGTGAAGTTTCCAGGAGTTATTGCTATTACAAGATTATCTTTTTCTTGGATACCTTGTTTTAATTCAAATACTGTTCCAATTTCAAATATCTTTTGAGGATATTCTGAGTCTACATTTTCAGATAGATTTCTTAAAACAAATGAAGAGAGGTCTTTTCTCAATATATTGAATTCTGTTTTTGAGTTTTCTAATTCTACAAATTCTTTTTCTTGCTTTTCAGGAACTCCCATCTTTTCAAATTGATATTCTTTGTTAGTTAAGTGATAATTTGAAGTTTCAAGAAGTCCTAAACCTGCAAGTATTTCTGATATTTTTCTTTTTATTATTTCTTCTGGGTTCTCTTTTCCTATTGTTGATATCTTAGGGATTTCTGGATTTAAGTTTTGATACCCATATGCTATTGCTACATCTTCAATTAAATCTACTTCATGAAGTATATCTGTTCTCCATGGTCCTATTTCAACTTCTTTTGTTTTTGGATTGTAATTATGTCCCATATTTTCAAGGAGAGTTTTTATCTTCTTTTCATCTATATTTGTTCCAAGAATTTTGTTGGTGTTTTCAAGAGAAATTTTTATTTTTTCTGATTCAAGAATTGGAGATATTTTTTCAGGTGCTCCTTTTAGTTCCATCTGATAGATTTTCCCTCCCATATCTGAAAAAAGAAGTACAAGTATGTTAAGACATTTTTTAAGAGTTTTAAAATCAAATCCAGAACATTCAATGAATATCTCTTTTGTATCTGAAGTTACTTTCCCTGTCATATGGGAATTGATTATTGGAGGCATACTTAAGATGTTGTTGTCTGCATCTGTGAATACAGGGAATTTTGATTTTCCGGCTAACAGGTGAGAATATTCTTTTCCTGTAGGATGTTTTTGTAGTATTTGTAATCCAGACATCTCTTTTTCAGATTCTAATGGTATAAATTTAATATAATCTGGTTCAAGAGCTTTCAGAGTAATTGGAAGTTTTATTTTTTCAAGAGGATATATTCCTATGGCAACCTTTTTTCTTTTTCTACCCATTGTGATGTGTAGTTTTTCTTGTATTTCTATAATCTCTTTTATTTTTTCATCATCTAGCTTAAGTCCTTTTACAATAGCACATGTAGTATATGGACGAACATCTTTTGTCGATGAATCGATGATTACTTGATAATCTTTTTCTGGTTTGTTTAGTTCATATTTTTTCATTCCAGGTTTTTTCCCTAAAAAAGATAAAAAGCATCTTTTAAATCCTTGATAAGAAAGTAAATCTGGACGGTTTGCAAATACTTCAATTTCAATTGTTTCATCGTCAAATGTTTCTAAAGGAGTTCCAAACATTGAAATTTTTTCTTGCATTTTTTCATCTAATTTTCCTATTTCTTTTTCAAAGATTTTTCTGTTGAATGTTATGTTTGCCATTTTTACTGTTTGTTTTGTATTTCTTTTAATTTATCTGCTAATAGTTTTATTTCTTCATCATTTACTCTTGGGCCTTCTATTGATGTGATATATCCAGGATATTTGTTGAAAAATTCTTCTTTTTTATCTAATGCTTGTATCCATTTACCTTCTTTGAGGTGTTCTGTTCCATGCATTGGGAATAATTTTGTATGTGCATGGTCTATACCAAGCCCTTCTATCATTAATCCTACCCTCCCCACATCTTGAAATTGTTTTGTTAAAATATTTGAAACTATTTTTGAAGCTATTATTAACTCTTTTAGATTTTCATCTGGCATATTTAATACATCGCTTCCAAAATGTTTTTTTGGTATAACCACTGTAAATCCTTCCGTATTTGGAAAAGGAGTTAGAAATGCCATATGATTTTTGTCTTCCCAAAATATTCCTGGAGATTTTATTTTTCCTTTTGCTATTTCACAAAAAATACAATTCCCTTCTTTTGTTTTTGATTCATATTGTGCCATTTTATTGTTTCATCCAAAATTTCATTTTTCTTAATTGAGTGAGGTTGTTTTTGTATAATTCTCTTAAATCTTTTATATCATAATAATCCATTATTATTCTGTCAAATCCTTGCCCCCAAGCTAGAACAGGTATATGTTCTCCTAATAATGGGACTGTTATTTCAGGGCGGAACATTCCTGCTCCTCCAAGTTCAACCCATTTCTTTTTTTCTGGATGGAAAACTTCAACTTCAACAGAAGGTTCAGTGTATGGAAAATATCCTGGACGGAATCTTATGTTTTCAAATCCCATTTTTTTGTAGAATTGTTTTAAGTATCCTAAAAGGTGTTGAAAATTTGCATTTTTATCTACAACTATTCCTTCTGTTTGATAGAATTCAAAACCATGAGACCAGTCAACTGTTTCATTTCTGAAACATTTTCCTATTGCAAAGAATTTTGCAGGTAATTCTTCTTTTTTCAGATTTGCTAATGTTCTTGAAGATAAACAGGTAGTATGGGTTCTCAAAACTATTTTTTTTGCTTCTTCTTCATCCCAGGAGTATTGCCATCCTTTGCTTCCAGAAATTCCTTTTTCATGGGTTTCTTTTACTTTTGCAACAATTTTCTTGTCTTCAAGTTCCACTTTTTTGTTTATGAAGAAAGTATCTTGCATTTCTCTTACAGGATGATCTTGTGCAGTGAATAAAGCGTCAAATGTCCAGAATGAGCTTTGAGCTATCTCTCCTTTCATTTCTTGGAAACCCATTTCTGTCCATATTTTCCTAGCGTAATCTATAGATTGATTAACAAAATGTCTTTTTCCTCCATTTATCTCAGGTACAGGAGAAGTAACATCATATCTTCTGAACTTTTTTCCTTTCCAGCTTGATTCTTTTTTTAATGTTTCAGGAGTTATTTGTTCTATTAGATCTTGTGTGCTTAATTTTGATTTTATTATTTCTTTTCCTAAAGGAGTTATTTCTAGATTTATTTTCTTTTCTTCTTTTAATTCTACAATTTGTTTTCTTGCCTGTAGGCTTTTCAATGCAAGTTGATGTTCAGGTAAAAGATTTTCATAGTCTGTGGGTAAATTTTCTAAAAATTGTTCTTCAAGTGTCTTTTTGGTTATTTCTGATTTATTTGCGTTTAAGATTATTTTTCCATTTTTTAGCTCTATAAGTGCTTTTCTTTTAAGAGCTCCAATAGATGCTTTGAATTCATCATCTGAAAGATTGCTTTCTTTTTGAGCATCTTGTAGAGCAACTATGTGTTTTTCATTTAAAAGATTGAGAAGTCTTCTTTCAGGAAGTCCTTTTTTTAAGTAGAGAGCTCCATTAATATCTAATTCAATTGTTTGGGTCTTGGTGTAATTTATTTTCACAATATTTTTGTTTTGAAGGTATTCAAGGGCCCTTATAACAGATGTTTTATCTAAATTTGATTTTTTGCATATTTCATTTATTTTCTCTCCCAAATGAGGTAAAATTTTCTTTTCATTAGGACTTAAAGATTCAATGAGTTTATTTTTATCCATTTTAATGTATTTTAGTATTAGATAAGGCGTATTTAAAATTGTTTGGTCATCCAGGTTGGCATTCCAAGTATTAAACCCAGAGATCTCAAATCATATACATTTCTTTTATTTTTATCTTTTAAAGCAATAAATTTCATATTGACTTTGTTTTTGTTGCATAGGAATATATTTTGCTTTATTCTTGATAGCATATCTGCTTTCTTTTTTGAATTTGTTTCTTCTATTAATTCATCTAAGTTTATTCCTAAAACTATTCCCTTTTTGTTCATTGTCTTTGCCATTACTTGATTGAATCCTGAATTTCTTTGCTTTTGGAAGTCTTTTCTTTGGTTTAAGTTTAAGAGTAGAATATCGACATCTAATTTTTCAATTACTTTTCTGTTTAATTCATCATCTTCTGATAAATAGATTATTTGTTTTTTTTCTTGTTTTGCTTTTTTGACTTCGTTTTTAAGTTTATTGAAGTCTTTTTCAGTGATTAATAATTGAGGATTTTCCATTTATAAAGAAATCTTTGTGCCTATAAATTTCTTTCCATTAAGCAAATTATCTAATTGTTTCATGTCTTCCCCAAGAATATATGTTTTTATTTTATTGTTTTTTATTGTTTTTGAAGCTGTTTGATCAAGTACAAAATGTTGTCCCGGATGGAATTTTATTTTGTCTACTATTTTATTGAATTCTTCCCAGGATATTTCATTAATTAACTTTGCATTTTTGAACTCTTTTGGATTTTTATCATATAGGCCTTTAACATCTGTGAGATTTATGAATTCACATTTGAATTCTTTTGCTATTTCAGATGCTGTTGAATCTGAGGTTTGATTTGGACGATATTCAAGTGCTCCACAGAAAACAACATCATACTTCCGTATGTATTTTTTTACTTCTCTTATTTTTTTAGGTATTCCTCTTTTTTGGTCTTGATTGAAAAAATAGCTCATAAATCTTGCATTTGTTCTTGTAGCTGAGATTCCAGCATAGCTTTGGAAGAGAGAGTTCATTCCAACTTTTTTTAAAGCAGCGATGTACTTTCTTGCTATATTTCCTCCGCCACACACTATTATGAATTTGTAGTTTTTTGTATTTTTTATAATTACTTTTTTGAAACTTTCAAGATATTTGGTGTTTATTTCTCCAGGAATTATTAAACTTCCTCCTAAACTTAAAACAATCACCTTCTTTTCCATTATATTTATAATTAAATTTTAGTTTTTATATCTTGCTAACTTTTATTTAACTGTAAAAAGCTTGTCGTCTTTTACATCAAAGACATCCAGTCTTACCCCTGAATCTATCCATCCGTGTGCGTAGTTTAAAGCTGCAAAGCAGTTAATATAATCTTCTTTGCTTTTGAAGTGTTTTGCATCTGAAATGTAGTTTTCAACCATTTCTATTATTTCTTTCGCATAATTTTCTTTTCCTTTTATTATGTTTTTTTTGACTTCTTTGAGTGCTTTTTCTGTTATTTCAAAATATCTTGTTATTTTTTCTTCTGTTATTGTTTTTTCCATTTTTAAGTTGTTTTAATTTGATTTCTATTCTTTTTTAAGTTGATTTTTATTTTTAAATTCTGGTGTTTTCTGGGATGTTTTATTTTATATCATAATCTTTAAATATATTCATTTATTTACATGTAAATGAAAAAAGAGATGGGTAAATTTTACTTTATTTTTGCGGTTGTTATCGTTTTAGTTTTAGCTTCAGGAGTATTTGCTCAGTCTGTAGGATTATCTGGAAAAACAAAAGAAATTGTTGATAAAATTATTGAGAATCAAGGTATTAACAAAGAGCAAATAAAATCTGTAGAAAAAGTGGATTTTGAGAAACTCCCTTCACAAGTTGATTTGAGAAATATAGATTCAACTAATCTTGAAGTTTATGAAGTTGATTATGGAGGAGAGACTCCTGTTTTTGTTATAACTGCCTCAGAACAGTTGTTGGAAGCTCAGGCTTCAAACAAATTGTACAAAAGAATGCTTTTAACATATGGAATTAAAGGACAGATTTCAAAGTCAACTTTTTTGAATACAGGCACAGGAGTAGAAACCTCTAATGAAAAAGGTTATATTATGATGAGAGAAGGAAGCATAACAGGCATTTCAACAAATTTGGAGGTTTTAAGTGGAAATGGAGAGGTTGAGGTAGTAGTTTACATTAATGGAGTTCCTGTAGGTTTTAGAAATACTCTTGCTGTGAGTTCTTCAGGAGTTGAAAAAGATTATGACACTCAATCAATAGGGGTTGTTAAATTTGATAAAGGAGATGTAATCTCTACTTATACTATAATAAATGGGGAAGTATTGATTAAAGATATAATCAATCTTGTAGAGATAACAACAGAATAAATTTATTTTTAAAATGGCTTACAAAAAATACATTAGAAGAAATGGTAAACTTTATGGTCCTTATCTTTATGAGAGTAAGAGAGTTGATGGAAAAGTAGTTTCAGAATATCATGGAAGCGAAGGAGTATCAAAATCTCCTAAAATTAAACCTCATTATTATAAAAAAATATTTTTTATACTTTTAGCTGTATTTTTCATCGGAGCTTTAATTCAATTTATATTTGTTTTTCCAAATACAAATAAATTTTCTGGAAAAGCAATTTTTGAAGTAGAGAGTTCTTACACTCCTGGAGAACCAATTGATGGAATTATAAGACTGTCTTTATCTGAAGGAGAACTTCTTCCTGCATCTTCAAAAATAGTTTTTGAGAATTCAGGGAATAACTATGAATTTCCTATATCGCAGATTATCAAAGAATCTTCTTCTACTGGAAACTATTATATTAAAGGAAAAGAAATTCAAGGGCTTGGAGAAGGATATGGTTTAGAAGGGGAGAGGGTTATTTATCCTGAATTAAATTTTATTTTACAGATATATAAAGAAACAAATGAAGAGGGAGATGTTGTAGAAGAAAACCTAAGTGGGGAGAATGAAGTAGTTGAAGAAGAGGTTACAGATACTGAATTAGAATCAGATGAAGTTTTAGATGAAATTGTTGGGGAAGCTTCTCCTATAACAGGAGATTCTATAAGAGAATCAAGAGGGGTTTTAGGTTCATTGTTCGGTATAACAGGGATGGTTTCAATGGAGTTCCAAAATGAGATTAATGGCAAGGTTTCAAAAGATAAACCATTTACTTATGAATTGCAGGAGAATGAGAAAGTTGAATTAAAGCATGGGAGTGTTTATTTTAATGAAGAAGGGCTAGGAGATGTAGAGGTTTCTTTGGAAATTAAAGACAATTTGGTTGTTGTTACAACCGAATATAATGTAAAAGAAAAGGGATATGGTGAAAATTACATTGGAGATAAAATAAAACCTTTTTCTTTGGATTTATCTGAATTAAATTTGGTTTTACAAGAAGGAGATTTAGGTATTAAATTAGTTTATGAAGATGAAGAGATCGTTTCTATTAATACTTTAATTAAAGAAAATGAAAAAATCTCAGAAGAAGTAGATAATATATCTGAAGAACCTCAAGATGAAATTTCTGAAGAAGTTCAGAACCAAGATGAGGTTGTTGAGGAAGTTCCTAAAAATGAAACAGTTGAAGAAGTAATAAATTCTTCAATATGGGATATAAGTGATTTTTTAACTGAAGAAGAAAAGAAAATTATTTTAGGTGAATTTGGAGAGGCTCAACTTAAGAATGTTAAATCTGAATTATTTAAAGGAAGAATAATAAGAGTTTATGAAATTGGAGAATATTCTGTTGAATATAGTTATGATTCTTCTTTGAATGAAGATATTTTAGAAGTGCAAATGGAAAGAGATAGAATAAAATTTCTTAAAGATATTGCAAGTTCAATTTCAAATAAAGATTCTTTTTCAAAACCTCTTGAAAACTTTCAAGAAAATTATACTTTTTGAGGATTAGGAGGAAGTGCGTTTTCTGGAGGAATTTTGTTTATTGTAAATTTAACTCCTGCAACACTGGATATAACTGCCATTAAGATTAATCTTCCTGAAACCACCCTGAATATTCCTTCTTGAACAGGTATTTTTGTTTCTTTTGAGAATGTTTGTATGACTTGATCTATCTCCTCCTTGGTTAAGATAATACCTGTTTTCTTTTCTCCCATTCTCCCCTTTACTCCAATATTTTGATCTGAACCATAGCATTCAATTGTTTTTACCATTGGATCGTTTACTAAGGGATTTAACTTACCTAAATTGATATTTTTATTTATTGGTGTTGGTTTTAGATATTGTATGTGCTGAGGGAGTTTTGGTTCAGGAACCCACAATTCTATTTTTCTGAATGGGTCTTGTTGAGGAGGAGTTCTTTGTATTATCATTTGACTCCTACTTTCTTGTCTTCTGAAAAACTCTGGTTGTCTTCTTTCAAGAGGTTTTTCTTTTTTAAAAACATTTGAGAAGGGATTTATTTCTGGAGTGCTTTGACTTTCAAACATTCCTATTGAGGGATGCATTATTGAACGTGTTCCTTCTATTTTTTCTTCTTCATATTCTTCTTTTCTGCGTATCCTTTCCCTTATCTTTTCTCTTTCAGTTAAAGGTTTCTGTACTTTTTCTCTTTCTACTATTGTTTGCAGTTTAATCATCTCTGAATGAGAAGAATTTTTTATTAATTGTCTTGTGAATTCAAGTAAGAATACTTTTTTGAATCGATTAAAAATTAATTCTTGTTTTAAATCGTCTATGTTACTGTTCATTTGGAGAGATTGGTTTGTGATATTCTTCAGAAACCCCTCCTACCCCAGAAATTCTTGTATTGGGTTTTATAGACGAAAGTTGTTGCATTGGAGGGTATCTTGGATTTACTTGATTTATTTGGGAAGGGAAATACCCTTGATTGGAATTATTTGTTTCATTTATTTTATCATGCATTAAAGTTAATCCCCTTGCTATTGTTCTATTTTGTTCTAATACATTTTCAAGCTTTTCAAGAACTTTTGCATTTTCTTTGTTGTTTTTTTCTAAATCAAAATCTTTTTCAGCAAGCACTTTTGCAGATGTTTCAAACAACTCTAAAAGTCGGGATATTTGGTTTGTAAGCTCATCAAATTTTATTGAGAGGTTTACCATAACTTTCTGAAGAGAAACAAAATTATTTACAAGTATTTTTTCAAGTTCTTTATCTTTTTTATCTCTTGTAGATTTTTTTTCTTTGGATTTGGTTTTATCAAGACTCTTTTTAATCATGTTTTATATAAGAATTAAATATTTATAAATATTTATAATGAGGCATTTAAGGTTTTTTTGAGTTATTTATCTTTTCAATACCTTTTATTGCTGGAGCCTCTTCTCCTTTATTTTCTTTTGGATTATATCTTCTTGGTTCTTTGTCTGTTCCTTTTACAATTGTTTCTTCTATTTTTTTTATGTAATTTGTTATTTCGCTTGCAGAATTTGGATCAACAGCTATACTTTCTATCTCGTTTTCAATTAAGAAATTTATCATCTCTTTTTTGTTTTCTATATTTCCAAAAATATTGCTTTCAATCCCATTTCTTTTACAAACCCTGATTACATATGATAATTGATATAAGATTGCTGGGTGCATTTCATTGTATAGATAGTTTACATCGCTGTTTTCAGAATCAACAGCAAGTATATGTTGAGTTAAACTGGCTATATCGAATAAAACTAAGTTTATCTTTTCATAACATAAATCACTTATCATTTGTACTGCTGCTGGAGTCTCAAGAGTTACTCCAATCAGTGCATTTTGAAAGTTTATTTTCTTTAAAATCTCTTTAATTTTCTTTATTTCTTCAGTTGAAGTTATATTTGGAAGAATTATTCCAACTTTTTTCCCGCTTTCACTTACCTTTTTTATTGCATTTAATTCTGCTTCCAAAATTTCAGGATTTTTTAATCCAAAACGTATACCATGTAACCCCAGTAAAGGATTATTTTCTTTTTGTTTTGGAGTTCCATCTAATTCTGGAAATTCATTTGTTTTTATATCTGAAGTTCTTATCCAAATTTCTTGGAAATTTTTTGCAATTTCATTGACTTTTTTGAGAATTAAATCTTCATAATCTTGTATGTTCCCATTAACAAGATAATAATTGGGATGTTTCCCAGATTCAAGTATTATTTTCTCTATTTTTGTTAATCCAATAGAATTAATTCCTGTTTCCAAGGATTTTTCAGCTAGATACGAAGAGTCTATTATCAATTTTACTTTGGTTTTTGTTTTAGATGTTGTTGGTTTAATTTCTTTTTCAGATGTTTCTTTTGGTGTTTCTTGTTTTGTTTTTTCTGGTTCTAGTATTATTTCTTTTTTAATTTCTTTTTTTATGTCTGCTTTTTTTATTGTCCTTGTTTGCACAAGATAAATATCTTCTCCTTCAATAGCAAACTCGATACACTGAGGTTCTTTGTAATGTTCTTCTATTTGAATTGCTAATTTTGAGAGTTTTAATATTTCTTTTTTTGTAAGTACTTGTTGTTTTGATTTTTCTTCTCTTAATGGAACAGTTATCTTGCTTCCTGAAGAATCTCTTGTAATGGCTATTTCTTTTTCTGCAACCTTTATATTAAGTATCTCTAAATCCTTGTTTAGGATGTATTCATCAGGTGTTATTATCTTTGAGGCTGCTCCTTCTCCAAGTCCCCATATTGCTTGTATTATTATGTGTTCGTATTCGTTGTTTGGATTTCTTGTAAATATTACGCCAGATTTATTGGAATCTACCATTTTTTGAATAATTACTGCAAGACTTATTGGAGAATCTTTTAACCCTTTTTGATATCTTGAGTAAATTTCATTTGGAGTGAATAAAGAAGCAAAGCACTTTTTTACATGAAGAATTAATTCACTCTCTCCTTTTATGTTTAAGAATGAATCTTGTTGCGTTGCTAATCCTTCTTTATGGTTCTCTCCTGTTGGAACAGAGGATCTAACTGCAACAAAAATAGGTTCCTGTGCATTTTGAAGTATATCTAATGCAGAGCCGTAAATTTCACTTAAATCACTTGCTCCAAGGCTGTCATATGCATCCAAAATTTCTTCTTCCATCATGGTTGGAAAAGGAGCTTCAATTATGCTCCTCATGATAACTTCTGCAATATCATTAAGTAAAATTCTGTCTTCATAGTTTATTTTATTAAGAAGCCCTTTTATTTTTTCATTTAAACCTGGAGAATTTTCTATGAAATATTCATAAGCTTGAGTGGTTATAACAAATCCTGGAGTAATAGGGAGTTTTAATTTGTATATCTCACTTAAATTGGCTCCTTTTTCACCTGCCAAATTTTCAGAATCTTTTCCTAATTCAGAAAACCATTTAATTAATTCAACTTTTTCATTAGAAGAACTATCTATAGCCTCTCTCTTGTTCATAATTCCATTAAACTTTTTATATTAATAAATGTTTGGGGTTTTAGTTTGAGATTGCTTCTACGGGGCAGTTTTTAATTGCTTCTTTTATGCATTTTGCATTCTTTTTAACATCTGCACCTGATTTTACTCCTGCTTTTCCATCATCTTCCATTTGGAAAACTTCAGGACAAGTAGCAGAGCATGCTCCGCATCCAATACATTTGTTTTTGTCTACTTTCACCATTTTATTTTATGGAGTGTAAAATTTAGTTAAGTTTATAAATATAATGCTGGAGAGATGAGTTTAATCTTCTTTCAATAACTTTTTAAATTATGTTTTCTTTTATTAACTATGAAAAGGGGTTTAGTAGTTTTTATTTGTTTATTTTTAATGATTAGTTTATCATTTGTTTCTGCAGGATTATTTAATAAGAATAAGGTTACAGGAGAAGTTATAGGACAGACAACTTTTTCTTGTGAATCTATTTTTGAACAATCGCAGTACTATTTCAAGTTATGTTCAGATAATGGTTATGGGGGTGTGTGTTTTAATAAATTTTCTGGAAAATATCAAGGTTGCGGACCTGCATCTGGTGCTTATTGTATAACTAACAATGTTTATTCTTCTGAAAATATTGCCTGTTCTACTGACAGGATATTTGAAGAATGTATAGATAGTGATAATGGAAAAGATTATTATAATTCTGGAACAATAACTGGCCCGGATAAAGATGGCGAGGGAAATCCAACATCAGATTATTGCTGGAATGATGGAAAAGGGGTTATGGAAGGATATTGTGATGTTGAGGGGTATGTTGATTTTATCTCTTATAGTTGTCCTTATGGGTATGGATGCTTATATGGGGCTTGTATGAAGATAACCCCGGAGTGTGATTTAATTGGTACAGATTGTCCATCAGGAGAAAGGTGTTTAGATGGAAGATGTGTTCCAACCACAATTGATTGCACAGATAGTGATGGTGGATTGAATTATTTTGTTAAAGGAATTGCTAAAGAAAAACCACAAGCTTTTGAACCTTCAAGCACCTTTTTTTCACTAATATCTGATTCTAGTGCGGTTCTTTATCTTCCTGATAAAAACTTAACAGTTAAAGAGGGAGAAACCTACAATTATAGAGGAATGAGTTTTAGAATAGATGATATCACTCCCAATGGATATTCGGATGGTTCTGATTTAATAAGTATATCTAGTTTGTATTTTACAGACCAATGTTTAGATAAAGAAACTTTATTAGAATATAAGTGTGAAGATTCATACTATGTTTATTTAGGAGAATTAGGAGAAGATCCAGAAGGATATATTTTATTTCTTAATAAATCCACACTATTACAATATAGTCTTGCAACAGTTTGTCCTGATGGTTGTGTTAATGGAGCTTGTGTCCAGCCAAACTCAACAAATTATAAGTGTACAGAGACAGATAATGGGTTAAATTATTATGCTAAAGGCATAACCTCCTATAACGGATATGATTATGAGGATTTTTGTGTTGATAGCTATTCTATAGTTAATGAGGGACAATCTAATCAATATATCTTAGAAGTTGGAGATTTGGTAGAATATTCTTGTTATTATCCAAATAACACTCAAAGATGCTATGCTACTTCTTGCCCTTTTATCAAATATCATTGTCCTGATGGTTGTGTTGAAGGAGAGTGTGTAAGTGAATCAAGAGAAAATTGCAGTTTAATAATTAATAATCAATTTCAGGATAAAGACAATGATGGATGCCATGCAGGAACAGATTCTGACTGCGGAGGTATTGAAGGAGTTGACAATCCAGAGATAACATGCTTTGATAATATAGATAATGATTGTGATGGGATGATTGACTCTTTGGATAATGACTTAAGCTGCAATCTTGATTGTGGAGATAATATCTGTGGATGGTATGAAAGAGTTTCTTCTTCAAAGTTTTATTGCAATGAAGATTGTGCAAAAGAAGGTACACAATGTATTATTGATGCAGACTGTCCAAATGGTCTTTGTATTGAAGGGGTATGTGGGATTGAAATTTCATCTTTAAATACATGTGAAGAGGAAGGTGGAGAAATTTGTTTTGTAGGAGAAGAATGTGTGGATGGTGTAATTGTTGAGGTTACTAATATAGATTCTGGAGAAATTTGTTGTGTTGCGGGAGATTGTGTAAAAAAGAGAACAGGAACAGTTTGTGAATATGGTTGCATGCTTAATGACAAATGTTACCCTTTTGGATATAGAAAAGCAGGACAGTACTGTTCAGAAAACAATGAATTTGTAATACAATCTCAAAGTGATGTGGCTTGTGAGAATAGTTTTGAATGCAGAAGCAATCTTTGTATAGATGATGAATGTGTTCATCAGGGGTTATTTAAGAAGATTCTCAATTGGTTTAAAAGAAG
>CAZNIA010000014.1:7236-19434 GCA_964572995.1 Candidatus Woesearchaeota archaeon | reverse complement strand
CTTTTTGTTTGTCTTTTCATGAAATATATACAAAAAAATATATTTTAAAGTTTTTGGATTGTTCAGATAATCTAGAAGTTATTAATAATCAGGTAATTCTTCTTGTGCAGCTGGTTTTTTTGATTTTGTTTTTGATTCTTTTGAAACTGGTTGAGATTCTGCTGGTTCATTCATATCACTAAGAGCAATAGAATTAATCATTTCTCTGAAAGCAACAAAATCTGCTGCTCCTATTCTTACTCCTGCCTTTGTGAATCCAGTATATCTATCAGAAGTAACAAACTCTCTTATTGTAAGTCCTTTTCTTCCTCCAAAATCATCAATTCTTACAACAACTTCAGTTGTATCATTTTTTCTTATTTTTCCTATGTCTTTTTCCATACATAATATATATTATGTTGTTTTATAAATGTTTTCGTGAACAGAGGTATATATTGTATTAGTTATTAGTTTAGTAATCTGCAAATATTATATTCGCTTTTGACATCTTTTTATAAAATTCATAGTTTGGCATTTTTTCATTTGAAAGGATTATTATTTTTCCTAAGCCTTCCCAGAAAAAGAACCAACTTGCAGGAATCGCCATTACTTCTAAAAGTCTCAAGAAGAAATTAGTTTTTCCTGCAAGAAATGTTGCAAGTATCATTATAAGTGCACCCATTGAGAACCAGAATAATCCCGTTTTCTTGATTTTCTTTATTTTTTCTTCTTCTTTTTTAAAATTGTAAGTAAAATATTCTTTCAATCTTTTCTTTATTTTTGCTTCGTCTTTGGTGTTTCTTTTATTTTTTGGATGTAAAAGGATTAGTTCTATTTTATCTTCTTTTTCTCTTACAGCTCTTTTACATTCTTCTATGAAGTCTTCTGAAAGTATTTTTTGAGAGTAATCTCTTGGATCAAAATCAGAGAAAAGGTAATCATATGATTGAACTAAAAGGCTTATATTTCCTTCCCTTAAGTCTATTTTTTCCTCTTTTTTTTCTGTTTCCATCTTTTATTTAATCCTTTTTTCAGTTATAAATTTATTGGGTTTATATATGTATTAAAGCAAATAATCTTAAATACTAGTTGTGTTTTTATTTTATATGAGAGAAAGTTGTCCAAAGTGTCATGGAACTGGAATAGTTAAAGAGCCAGACGGAAGTGTTCATACTTGCTGGGATTGTTTAGCCAGCGGAGATATGAATGTTCATTCTGATAAAGTTGCAGATTCCAAGATAAAAATTTAGAATTAATGAGAATCTAAAGAAAAAATAATTTTATTTCAAAACAGTAGCTCTTATTATCTTGACTTCTTGTAACGGTCTGTCTTCTGAATCGGTTTCAACAGAAGCTATTTTATCTATTACATCCATCCCGTGTACTACTTTTCCAAAAACAGGATGTTTTGAATCCAAGTAATTGTTATCAACTAAATTTATGAAGAATTGTGAACCTCCTGTGTTTGGTCCTGCATTTGCCATAGAGATTGTTCCTCTGCTGTTTTTATTGCCTTCTTTATGTGTGAATTCGTCTTTTATAGTATATCCTGGGCCTCCTCTTCCTGTTCCTGTAGGATCTCCTCCCTGAATCATGAATCCTTCAATTACTCTGTGAAATATTACTCCATCATAAAATCCTTCTGAAACAAGTTTGGCAAAATTCCCTGCAGTTATTGGCATATCCTCATATAATTGTATAACTATATTTCCGTAATTTGTTTCGAGTTTTACTTGTGTTCCAGAACTTATTGCTTTACCTGTCATGTTTCCTGTTATTTTTGCCATGCCAATTAATCCCCCTATTACTAGGATTAAAATAAATATATATCCCCAGATTTTTAAATGCATTGATTTATATGTTGAATTTATCTTTTAAATGTTTTTGTTGAAATATTTTATTTAATCTTTCATTTCAATTTTAACATTAACAGACTTAGGTATTTGCATTCTTACAATATGATGAAGTATTTTTTCATTAGCTGGAAGATCAATTAATCTTTTGTGGATACGCATTTCAAAATTATCAAATGTAGCTGTTCCATTTCCACAGGGGGATTTTCTTGTTGTTATTTTAAGTTTTTTTGTAGGTAAAGGAACAGGACCGCTTATTGTTATTCCTGATTTCTTTGCAATATCTTTTATAGAATCACAGATATTATTTAACATGTTTATGTCTGTGCTATTTAATTTTATCCTTACTTTTGCCATATTACATTTATTATGAAATGGTTTAAAAAGCTTTTTATATGATATTTCTTTAGGTTTTATAAATAAGAGGTAGATAATTTGGAACAAATATTCATTCAGTTGGCAGTAATTTTGTTGTTTGCATTTGTTATCTCATATATATTTAGTTTGTTTAAACAGCCTATTCTTATAGGATATATAATAGCAGGTATTTTGATAAGTCCGTTTATAGTTAAATTCGGGTTTGAAACAGATGTTATAAATACGCTTTCAAAATTTGGAATTGCTTTCTTGTTGTTTATGGTTGGATTGCATCTTAATCCAAAGAATTTAAAGGAAATTGGTTTGCCCTCACTCGTTATTGGTTTAGCAGAAATAATATTCACTTTTGGAGTTTCTTTTTTTATTGCTCATGTGCTTCTTGATTTTAGTGTCATAAATTCAGTTTATATTGGAATAGCTCTTTCCTTTTCAAGTACAATTTTAATTATGAAAATCTTGTCTGATAAACAAGATTTGGAATCTTTGTATGCTAAGATTGCAATAGGTGTTTTAATTGTTGAAGATTTAGTTGCTGCAGGAGTTTTAATGTTTATTTCTTCAACCTCAAAAACAAGCTCTTCTTCTGATTTTGCCTTAATTAATTTATTTATTGGATTTGGAATAATAGTTGCTTTGTTGCTATTGGGAAGATTTGTTTTGCCTTTGTTTACTAAGAGAATTGCAAGGTCCAGAGAATTACTTTTCTTGTTTTCAGTTTGTTGGTGTTTTGCTGTTGCAGCATTATTTAATTATTTAGGATTTTCAATTGAGATAGGTGCTTTGGTTGCAGGTATTGCACTTTCAATGACTCCTTATAGTCCTGAAATAAGTTCAAGAATAAGTCCATTAAGAGATTTCTTTTTGATTATATTTTTCTTGATATTTGGATTTAATGCTGATTTCTCAAGTTTAGGAAATATAATTGTTCCTGCTTTAATTTTTTCTGCATTGGTTTTAACCTTGAAGCCAGTTGTTGTTATGGCTACTTCAGCTTTATTTGGATATACTAAGAGAACCAATTTTCTTGCTGGAACTTGTTTAGCTCAAATATCTGAGTTTTCATTGATTGTTTTGTTTTTGGGAGTGTCTGTGGGACATATAGGTAATAATATTTTGCAAATTGTAATCTTAACAATGATAATAACTATATTAGTTTCAACTTATATGGTTACTTATTCACAAAGGTTTTATGAAAAAATGAGATGGTTTGTAAATATTTTTGAGAAAAAGAAAGTGAATGGAAAAGAAAATATTCTTGATAAAAAATATGATGCAATTTTGTTTGGGTATAATAGAATTGGATTTAGTATTCTTAATTCTTTGAAACAGTCCAACAAGAAATATCTTGTAGTTGATTTTAATCCAGATACAATTGCAACTTTAAATAAATTCAAAATACCTTGTTTGTATGGGGATGTTGATGATATTGATTTCTTGAATGAATTGCCTTTGGAGAGTATTGAACTTGCAGTTTCAACAGTTCCTGATTATGAAACTAATTTAGTTTTAATGGACGCATTGAGAAAAGTTAACAAGAATGCAGTAATAATTTCCAGAGCTCATTTAATTGATGATGCTCTTGATTTATACAAGAAAGGAGCAGATTATGTTCTTACCCCTCATTTCTTGGGTGGAGAGTATGTTTCAAAAATGATTACCGATATCAAAAATAGCAAAGGATATGAAGAGGAAAGAGAGAAACACATAAAGATGCTTAAGGATGCTGCAAAGAGAGGAGAAGAGCATCCAAGAGTTGAAAAGAGCTGATTAATATTCTCTTTTTGGAACTAATAATTCATTTGATTCTTCTTTTTCTACTTCATCTTCTTTGAATAATGAGAATAGAAAATCAAAGAATCTTAATATCACTTCAACAACAACTATTACTCCTATATAGATTAATATATTTTCAAAAAATAATGGAAGTTCTGCTGCCCTTGCAAAGATTGATTCAAACTTGAAAAATTCTCTTTCAGTTATTGCAACTGCTAAGAGGGTAAATGGAAGAAGTTTAGAGATATCTCTTGAAAGAGATTCTTTGTAATATGCTGTTGCTCTTATTACAATTATTATTATTGTTGAAATAGTAAGCACAGTTGCAAAATCCAGCTCTTTTGCAAGAAGCATTACAAATATTGTGAATGCTGAGAACCAAAAAATTACAAAGAAAGGGAATATTATGATGTATTCTATGAAGTATAAAATAGTTCCCATGAATTTTTTGAATCCTGGATGTAGTGCAGTGTTGTATTGTCTTAAATTAAGTTCAATAAGATTTTTCTTGGATATGATATGATAGAGCTTCCAGATGAAAATAAAGAATAAAGCTACAAGAAGTGCAAGAAGACCAATGTTTATGAAAGTCTGAAGCCAAGGATGTAAACTTGACATAAATGCATTATATATTTCAGTTACTCCCAAATGAACTATCCCTCCTTCTATTGCCATGATTAAATATTAAAGGAGTTTTATTTTTTAAATGTTTTAGTTATAAGTCTAACCAATAAATACTCAATAAATTTAAATATCTGCTTTTGTTGGTGTTTTTTATGATTGATATTAAATTTTTAAGAGAGAATCCGGAAGCTGTAAAAGAGAATATGAAAAATAAGTTTCAGGATGATAAACTGAAATTTGTAGATGATGTTCTTGTTTTAGATGAGAAGTGGAGAAAACTTAAGTACGAAGAGGATGGGTTGAGAAGTGAGAGAAATAAAGTTTCTGAAGAAATAAATCAAGCAAAAAAGAAAAAAGATGAGAAGAAAGCTTCACAACTTCTTAAGAGAGCAAAAGAAATACCGGATAAAATAGCTGAAATTGGTGAGAAAAGAAAGAAGATTGAAGAAGATATAAAACTTATTATGTATAAAATTCCAAACCTAATTCATGATTCTGTTCCATTAGGAAAAGACAGTTCAGAAAATGTTGAATTGAAAAGAATTGGGAAACCAGATGTTCCTGATTATGAGATTTTTAATCATGCTGAATTAGCTGAAAAATTAAATGGAGTTGATTTTGATTCTGCAAGAGAGACTTCTGGAAATGGATTTTATTTTTTAACTGGAGATTTAGCTGTATTGCACTCTGCTATGTTAGCTTATGCAAGGGATTATATGATAAAACAAGGATTTAGTTATGTTTTACCTCCATTCATGATACGAAGAAAAGTTGTTGAAGGTGTTATGAGTTTTACAGAAATGGAAAATATGATGTATAAAATTGAAGGAGAGGATTTGTATTTAATTGGAACAAGTGAACATTCAATGATTGGAAGATTTATTGGAAAAACATTTACAGGAAAAGATTTACCTGTAACTTTAACTTCTTATAGTCCTTGTTTCAGAAAAGAGATTGGAGCTCATGGTATAGAAGAAAAAGGATTTTACAGGCTGCATCAGTTTGAGAAACAAGAGATGATTGTGATATGTGAACCTGAAGATTCTTATAAATGGTATGAGAAAATGAAAGAATTTACAGTTGAAGTTTTCAAGAGTCTGGATGTTCCTGTAAGAGTGCTTGAATGTTGTTCAGGAGATTTAGCTGATTTGAAATCTAAATCTTGTGATGTTGAGGCCTGGAGCCCAAGACAAAAGAAATATTATGAAGTTGGAAGTTGTTCAAATTTAACAGATGCTCAAGCAAGAAGATTGGATATAAAAATTGAAAATAAAGGAAAAAGATATTTTGCTCATACTTTGAATAACACTGTTCTTGCAAGTCCAAGAGCTTTAATTGCTGTAATGGAAAACAATCAACAGAAAGATGGTTCAATAAAAGTCCCTAAAGTTCTTCAGCCTTATATGGGTGGAAAGAAGATTATAGAGATGAAGAAAGAAAAGAATTAATTTTTCTATTTTTTATAAAAAATTCATTTGTCGAGAGTGATGAAAAAATCTAAATAAGTTTTATATACCCTTTTTGTTTTTATTTTGCATGGAAAAAGAAGAAAAAGAGAAAGTGAAAGAAAAAAATAAAGAGAATGTGAAAGAGGAAAAGAAGAAATCCATCTGGAGTTTGCAAGCTATTTCACTGCTTTTGCTTATTATATTAATTGCTTTGGTTCTTATTATAATTCAAGTACCTTATACTACCACTAACGCTATAAAAGAAAATGTTTCTGTTGAAAACTGTGAAGATGTTGAAATTCCTTTTGCTGCTAATTTTAGAACAGGATTGAAATATTCTGGAGCTTCAAATGTTGAATCCTCAGAAGGAGTTGCTTTATACAGATATTCTGATTTGGGGCCATATATGTTTGCAAATATAAGAAATATTGGTGAGGATAGGGGAATTTATTGTTTGAATATTGATGCTTATTTTATTCAAGATTTTGAAGAAGGAAATAATGCACTTGATTCTTTTAATCAGATAGTTGAAGATTCTGAGTTAGTTCAAGAATTAACAGACAGCTTAAGTGTAAAATACTCTTCATCTATATGTACTGAAAATCCAATAAGGCCTATACAAACAGAAGTTGTTTCAGTATGGAATTCAGGTATTCTTTCTGAAGAAGCTAAGGAGATTTATAATTTGGATGATGTTTACGTTTTATTCACTGTAGTTGCTCCAACTGCAAAGAAATGTGTTGAAGAAGAAATTGAACAAGAAGTTGAGCAGGAAGTAACAAGATATTGTAATGCTTGGAAGCATGTTGTTGGTAAGTGCTAAAATAAATAAAAAGATTTATTCTTTGCTTTCCTTGATCTTTCCACATTCTGTTTTAAATGCACACCCTTTACATATTCCTGAAGCTTTGGAATATTCTTTTGTACCAAAACAGAGTTTTGTGTTTAATTCTGGTCTTTTTAATTCTAATTGGAGTTTATTCATTGAACTTCATTTAACTTGAAGTTTATATATGTTTTTAATGTATTTTTAAATTAATTAGACATATTTTTAAAATAAATATCCTTTATTTATTTATGATTAAAGCAATTCTATTTGATGTTGACAATACTTTAGTTGATTTTATGAATATGAAAAGAAAGAGTTGTGAAGCAGCTGTTGAAGCAATGATTTCTAGTGGTTTGAAGATGAAGAAAGAAGAAGCAATGAAAGAAATTTATACAATTTATGATAAGAACGGGATGGAATATAGAGATGTCTTTGAAAAGATAATAAAGAAATCTAATTGTAAAATTGATTACAGAATTATGGCTTCAGGGGTTCTTGCTTATAGGTCTGTTAAAGAAGAACATGTTATACCTTATGATGGAGTTATATCCACACTGGGAATTTTGAAAAAGAAATACAAACTTGCTGTTGTAAGTGATGCCCCTGCAATGAAAGCTTGGACAAGGTTGATTATGGCAGAATTAGATGGATATTTTGATTTGGTGTTAACAAAAAGTGATGTTAAGAAACAAAAGACTTCTACTGTCCCATTTAATTCCGCATTGAAGTATCTCAAGATTAAACCAGAAGAGGCAATTATGCTTGGAGATAGAATTGAAAGAGATATTCAAACTCCGAAAAAACTTGGAATAAAAACTTGTTTTGCAAGGTATGGAGTTGAAGATTCGAAAAAACCTGCAAAGGGTAAAAGCGGAGCTGATTTTGAGATAAATAACTTTGAAGAATTGATTGGGGTCTTGGAGAGGATTGAGAAAAAATAAATTACGTTTATTTCTTACCAGAAGAAATAAAAACCCCTATTTTTATTTTAATCTATGACAGAACTTGAAACAGATTCTTGTATTGATGAAATTGCATTAAATCAAATAAAAGAGAAATATCCTGATTTTAAGATTATTTTAGATAATAATAAGAACATGGATAAAGAAGTTCAATGTAATTTAAAGGCATTTCTTTATTCTAAGAGGTACAGAGAGTTTAACGCTGAATTTTATGTTAATTTTATGCAAGGTGTATCTTTAGGCGCAAATATTTATGATAAAGATCAGTTTCAATATTCTATCTCAACTAATTCAGGAGAATGGAGAGAAAAATTGGATTATTTAGAGAAAATTGTTAATAATATTAATGAAAAAGGGTTTAGTTCTGTGAGAGCTAAATTTAATTCTGGAAATTTGAATATGAGTTTCAATGAATTTTAATTTGTTTGAGAATAAATTATTTCGGAGTATAACAATAAATAAAAACCTCGATTATTTGAAAAAATTATGGGAGTAAGTTATCTTGGTATAAATCTTGGGACATTAGAGTATATTTCTATTCTTTTATTTGGATTAATTATTTTTGTTATAATCATGATTGCAACAGAAAAACAAAGACAAAGAAGGCATAAGGCTGAGAGAGCAAGAGAAATGAGAAAAAGAGAAGAATATTTATAAGTGATTTATTCTTTAATGAATTATGGAAGCAGTTGATACATACAGAGACTTGAATTTAACTTCTAGTTCACTTTATCTTTTTTATAAGGCAGGTAAAGAAGCTATTGAAAATAAAAAAATGAATAAACTTGAGAGCAGGATAAAAGTAGTGTGTGGTGATAGTGGAGAATATTCTTCTTTTTTGATGAGTCTTAAAGAAACAAATCCTAGCTCTTATAAAAATTTAAAAAAGATGTTAAGAGTAGCATATAAAAGAAAAATGAAGGAGAATAATTACAATTAAAATGGAAAATGATGGGAAAATACTGCGTTTTAGAATAGAATTTATAACTTCTGAAGAAGATTCAGATGAAGTTACAGGAGTTATAGATAATCAAAAGAAGGTTGTGGAGTTATATGAATTTGAAGGAGAAGACATGAAGTATCGGGGATTTATTCCTTTTAGTTCTATAAAGAAGCTGGAAATAATTGATGAAGAAAGTGAAGAAGAGATGTAATAATTGTTTTATAAGGCATAATCTTAAAAGATTAAATATATTTTATTTTATATGAAATTAACAAAACAACAGGAAAAGATTGTTTCTCAAGTTAAAGAATATGTAAAAAAAGAATCTATTGGTTTTAGCAAAATAGATGATGTTTTTCAAGGACATATTCTTGGAGTAGTTAGATTTGCTGAGATTTTATCTGAAGAGTATAATGCAAACAAATTTGTTGTTGTTTTAGCAGCGTATCTTCATGATATAACTCATATAAAAACCAATAATCATAAAACTCATGAGATTGAAGGAAGTAAATTTGTGCTTGAGTATCTAAAGCAGTTTGATATTTCCCAACAGGAAATTGATCTTGTATCCTTATGTATTTTAAATCATAGAGAAAGTAAAAACCATAAAAAAGAATCTATTGAAGAAAAAATAGTTGCCTGTGCTGATGCAATGGATCATATTGATAGATGTCTTAGAATGTTTTACAGAGCAAACAATAAGGGAGATAGTTATGAGGTGTCTGCTAAATTTATTTCTGAAAAATTGCAAAGAAGTTGGAAGAAAATAGAATTAGATAAAGCAAGAAATCTTGTTAGTAAGAAATACGAAGCTGCTAAGTTATTATTTGGATTCTAGAAAAGAGTTTATTTATTAAATTATATTTGTCCTGTTTCATTGAACTTTTGCATTAGTTTTTCAACAATTACTTGAGGTGCAAAACCTTTTTTGCTGCAGTTCTTTGCAAAATCATCATATATTTTTCTATCTATGTTATAATCTACTCTCATTTTCTGTGCTCCAGGAGGTGTTGATGCCATTTAGAATTAAAATTAAATTAGTATATAAAACTATTTGTAAAATTTATTTTGAAAGGGGGTAATTTTTAATTCCTTAAATCTCTTCAACTACTCTTGTTAAATCTGTAACAGCATCTCCTTCCTGAAGTTTAACAATTCTTACTCCCTGAGCTGCACGGCCCATTACCCTTATACTTTCAAGAGAAGTTCTTATTACTATTCCTTTAGCTGTTGTAACAATTATGCTGTCTTTATCATTAACAGAAACAGTCGTGATTACATTTCCTGTTTTATCAGAAATTTTTACATTAATTACTCCTTTTCCAGCTCTTGCAGTTTTTCTGTAATCTTGAACTTCAGTTCTTTTTCCATATCCTTTTTCAGTTATAGTAAGTACTGCAGGCGTGTCAAGTATTTCTAAACTTACAACCTCATCTCCTTTATCTAATTTTATTCCTGCAACTCCGTAGCTAGATCTTCCCATTTGTCTTACATCATTTGAACTGAATCTTATTGCTTTTCCATGCTTTGTAGCTAAAAGTACTTCTTGGTCTTTTTTTACAACTTCAATTCCTATTAAAAAGTCTGAATTGTCATTTGGTAAGTTAAGAGCTTTTATCCCTGAAGCTCTTGGATTTGAGAAATTATTCAATGATGTTTTTTTAACTACTCCGAGTTTTGTTGCCATAAATAAATCATCTTCAAAGTTTTTAACAGAAATTACATTTGTAACTTTTTCATCTTTCAAACCTAACATGTTGATAAGGGCTTTACCTTTACTGTATCTCTCAGCTACAGGTATATCATAAGCTTTAAGCCATAAAACTCTTCCTCTGCTTGTGAAAAACATCAAATAATCATGTGTAGAGCAAGTAATCATTTGTTTTACAAAATCTCCCATTGCTAAATCACTTCCAATAACTCCTCTTCCTCCTCTGTTTTGCTCTTTGTAGGATTGAACATCCATTCTTTTACAATATCCTTTATCTGTTATTGTGATTACAACTTCTTTTTCTTGGATTAAATCTTTTTCTTTTATTTCTTTTATTGATTTAAGAATTTGAGTTTTTCTTGAATCTCCATATTCTTTTTTGAGTTCATTTACTTCTTTTACTATTATCTTGAGAACTTCTTTTACGTCTGCTAATATTGCTTCATATTCTTTTATTTTTTCTTTTAAATCTTCTGATTCTTTTTTTAGTTTTTCTACTTCTAGTGAAGTTAATTGTTGTAATTTTGTTTCAAGAATTGCTTGAGTTTGTTTTTTAGATAAATCATATTTTTTCATTAAAGCTTCAGAAGCTTCAGCTGCATTTTTGGATTTTTTAATAAGATTGATTACTCCATCAATATCTTTCAATGCAATCAACAATCCTTCTACAACCTCTTGCCTTTCTTTTGCTTTTCTTAATTCAAATTTTGTTCTACTTGTTATTATTTGTTTTCTATGGCGTACATAATATTCAAGAACTTCTTTAATGTTCATTACTTTTGGTCTTCCTCCAGCTAGTGCAAGGAAGTTAACATTAAATGAATCTTGGAGTCTTGTGTATTTATATAAAGAATTTATTATGAATTTAGGATCCGCTTCTTTTCTTAATTCAAGTACAATTCTTATTTTTCCTTTAGAAGATTCATCTCTTAAATCCCAAATGTCTTTTATTTTTTTATCTTGAATTAATTGGGCTATCTGTTCTACAAGAGTTGTTTTATTGAGCATGTAGGGTATTTCTGTTATTACAACTGCTTCCTTTTTGTTTACTGTTTCTGTTGTTGTTTTTCCTCTCATTATTAGCTTTCCTCTTCCTGTTTTGTATAATTCAACCATATCTCCTTGAACACTTCCTCCAGTTGGGAAATCTGGTCCTGGTATTACTTCTAAAAGTTGCTCAAAACTTATTTCTGGATTTTTGATATATGTTGTTATTGCATCACACACTTCTGTTAAATTATGCGGAGGAATATTTGTTGCCATCCCTACTGCAATACCTGATGCTCCGTTAAGCATTAATGCAGGAAGCTTTCCGGGTAATAACTCTGGTTCTTTCATTGAATTATCAAAATTAGGTACAAGATTCACAGTGTCTTTTTCTAAATCCAATAAAAGTTCATTTGCTATTTGCATTAATTTAGCTTCAGTATATCTGTAAGCAGCAGGAGGATCTCCATCAATAGAACCAAAGTTTCCTTGTCCATAAACAAGAGGATATCTTAAAGTGAAATCTTGCGCCATTCTTACCATTGCATCATAAACCGCTGTGTCTCCGTGAGGATGATATTTACCTATAACATCTCCAACTATTCTTGCAGATTTTTTTGTAGGGGTATTTGGTTTTAATCCCATTAAGTACATTGAATATAAAATTCTTCTTTGAACAGGTTTCATTCCATCTTCTATTGCAGGAATAGC
>CAZNIA010000014.1:0-7136 GCA_964572995.1 Candidatus Woesearchaeota archaeon | reverse complement strand
AATATAAAATTCTTCTTTGAACAGGTTTCATTCCATCTTCTATTGCAGGAATAGCTCTTGAAACAATTACACTCATTGCATAATCCAAGTAAGATTTTTTCATTTCTGCTGAGACTTCTGTATGAACTATCCCTTTTTTCAATTCTTCATCAATTTTTGGGTCTATGTTTGGTGTCATTTTATATTTTTAATTTGCTAATTGATTTTCCTCCTGTTTTTCATAAAATCTTTTAACTAATTCTGAGGATGATTGTATTTTATTTCCTAAGCCATCTACTATTTCTATACCTAATTCTCTACATATTACAGCTTCAGGTATTTCGTCGTTTCTTCTATCTCCCCCATTTGCAAAAATATGTGGTTTAACTGTTCTGAGAGATTCACGAACTGTTCTATCTTTATCTACGCTTATGAAAACTTCATCAACACATGCAAGTTCTTGTATTATTTTTGCTCTTTCTTCAACGTGCATAAAATATTTTCCTTTTTTCATTTCAGTCTGTTCATTGTTGTTTACAATTACAATTAATTTATCTCCTAGTGCTTTAGCTAATTTGAAAAGTTCGATGTGTCCAATATGTAATGGGTCAAAATAACCGCTAACTGCTATTACTTTCATTTTATGCAACTTCTTCTCCTTTTTTATCTAAATGTTCCATAAGCTCGTCTTCAGTTAATTGTTTTTCTTTGATGTTTGTTCCTGTCCACTTACATTTTTTACATTCCCACTGTTTTCCTGTGTTGCTTTCTTCTTCAAAATCCAAGTTGCTTAATGTTATTGCAACATTATCACTTCCGCATTTTGGACAAACTTTTATTTTGAATGTTTTTACTTGTTTTTTTTCTGGAACAGAATTTCCTTTGGATTTAGCATATTCTTCAGGAGAATCATATCCTTCTAAAATCCATGCTGGTGTTGCTAATTTTCCTTTTTTTGCCATTTTAAAATCCTTTGAAATATTTATTTAATATTTTTTTTGTTTCAGGGTGTATTTTCAGTGTATTTAATTCTTTTTTTTCGAAGAAAGCAATTCCTGCTCCTTCCCCTATTTTTATTTTTGATAAATCGTTTAATCTACTTAAAAATACATAGAAAGTGTATTTATTGTTTTTATTTGATATTTTTTCAGTGAATATGAATTTTATATCTAATTTAATTCCTAATTCTTCTTTTATTTCTCTTAGCATTTCTTTGTGGAAATCTTCTGATTCTGCTTCTCCTCCAACAAAACACCAAGCCCCAGGATAAAGAGGATAATCCATTGTCTTTTTCTGTAAAAGTAATTCTTTTTTACTGTTTTCTATTATACATACTGCTATTTGTTTTTCCATTTTATTTTTTAAACATCAAGATTTGCCTCATGCGCATTTTCTTGAATGAAATCTTTTCTTGCTTGTACATCATCTCCCATCAACATAGTAAATACTCTATCTGCTTCAATTGCATCTTCAATATATATTTTTTTTATTTTCCTTGTTTTGGGATTCATTGTTGTTTCCCATAATTGAGTGGAGTTCATTTCTCCTAAACCTTTGAATCGTGTAACTCCTCCTTCACTAACTCCTAATTCATTTGAAGCTTTTTTCAATTCTTCATCAGTATAAACATAAACATCTTTTTGTCCTTTTCTTATTCTATACAAAGGAGGCATTGCAGCGTATATATATCCGTTTTCTATAAGTTGAGGCATAAATCTGAAAAAGAATGTTAAAAGAAGAGTGTTTATGTGTTCTCCATCAACATCTGCATCAGTCATTAATATTATTTTATGATATCTTATTTTAGATACATCAAATTGTTCTCCTATTCCTGTTCCTATAACTGTTATCATATTTGTTATCTCTTCACTTGAAAGAACCTTGGAGGGATTTGCTTTTTCAACATTAAGTATTTTACCTCTTAATGGAAGAATTGCTTGTATTTCTTTGTTTCTTGCCATCTTTGCAGAGCCTCCTGCACTCTCTCCTTCAACTAAATATAATTCTGTTTCTTCTGATTTTTTGTTTGAGCAGTCTGCAAGTTTTCCTGGTAATCCTCCTAATGAAAATGCATTTTTTCTTCTAACCAAATCTTTAGCTTTTTTTGCAGCTAAACGAGCTTTTGCAGCCTCCATTGATTTGTCTGCTATTTTTTTTGCTATTTGTGGATTTTCTTCAAAAAATTCTGTTAAAGCAGAAGTTACAATTGAATCAACAAGTCCTTTTATTTCCGAGTTGCCTAGTTTTGTTTTTGTCTGGCCTTCAAATTGAGGATCTGCCAATTTTATACTCACTATTGCTGTTAATCCTTCACGAACATCATCTCCTGAAAATGAATCATTTTTCAAGATATCTTTTTTCTTTGCATAATCATTTATAACTCTTGTTAAAGCAGTTTTGAAACCAGAAATATGGGTTCCACCTTCAACAGTGTTAATTGTATTAACAAAACCGAAAATATTTTCTTGATAAGTTGTGTTGTATTGAACTGAAATTTCAATTGATCCATTGCTCATTTCTCGTTTAAAGTAAATTGGTTTATGTAATACTTCTTTTGATTTATTTATCCATCTTACAAATTCAATTAAACCTCCACTCGAGAAAAATTCTTGTGTTGTGTCTTTTATTTCATCTCTTAATTCTATCTTTAATCCAGCATTAAGGAAAGTTATTTCTCTGAATCTTGTTTCAAGAGTTTTGAAGTCAAAAGTTGTTGTTGAGAATATTTGTTCATCTGGATAGAATGTTATCCTTGTTCCTGTATTTGTAGCATTTCCAATAACTTTCATCTTTGTGGTTGGATCTCCCCTGGAATATTCTTGTTGATGTATTTTTCCATCTCTTTTTATTTCAAGAATTAATTGTTTTGAGAGTGCATTAACACAGGAAACACCAACTCCATGTAATCCTCCTGAGATTGCATATGATTTTTTATCGAATTTTCCACCAGCATGTAATTTTGTTAAAGCTATCTGTGCTGCAGGAACTTTGTATACTGGATGCGGATCTACAGGAATACCTCTTCCATCATCATCCACTGTTACAGAACCATCTTTGTTTAGAATCACTTTTATTTTAGTGCAAAATCCAGCTAAAGCTTCATCTACAGAATTATCAACAACTTCATAAACCAAGTGATGTAATCCTTCTTTCCCTGTTGAACCAATATACATGGCAGGCCTTTTTCTAACTCCTTCTAAACCTTCCAATACTTTGATATCATCAGCAGTATAATCTTTTTTTTCTCCCATGTTTTGAAAAATCTTGATATTTGTATATCATTTCTCTTTATATGTACTGAAAAAGAAAATTCCTTTTATAAACCTTTCTGATATTTTATCGTCGATAAAATAAAAAAATGTGTTAAAATAGGTTAAAACACAAAGAATCTTTTAAGTTTGTTTTTTTGTTTTTTTGTTTAATTTTAAAACTTGAAAGTAGTATGAAAAATCCTTTTAAACTAGTAATTCTTATCTTATTTATGCAAAAAAAAGGTGAATTATCAAATCTAACTGTTGCTATATTAATTTCTGTTTTAATAATTGCTTTATGTGTTGTAATATTTTTTATTGTTAGAAATATAAATAATGTTGAAAAAGGGACTGTTTTAGTTAAAGATCTTGATTTAAAGATTTCTCAAGTTAAAACAGTGGATGATAGAAACATGGAAATAACTGTTAAAAGAAATGAAGGTGAAGGAGATTTCAGTTCTTTGAGTTTTGTTGTTGATGATGGTTCAAATATAGAGATAATAAAAAAAGAAACTTTCATAGAGCAAGGAGGAAGTGAGATTATTTCCTTGAAGTTTATATTAGTAAATGCTTCTCGTATTAAAAGAATTTCAATAACTCCCCTTTTTACTAAAGGAAATGGAGAAGAAATAGTCGGAGAAATTGAAGATGAATATGTAACTCCAAATACTTGTTCTAATTTTTGTCCTGTTGGAGCACAGTGTGGATTTAATGATTGTGGAATGCAGTGTGGAAGTGGATGTGCTTCTGGATATTTATGTTTAAATTATAAATGTATTAAACAAAAAACATCGTCTGGAGGAGGGGGAGGAGGAAGTAGTAGTGGAAGTTCAAGTGATAATACAGATGAAACCTGTACGGATACATGTGCTTCTTTGGTTAAACAATGTGGAACTCATTCAATTTGTGGAGTTAATATAAATTGTGGAAATTGCTCGAGTGGGTATGTTTGTAGTTCTGGTTTGTGTGTTTTAGAAGAAACATGTACTGACACTTGCAATTCTTTGAATTATAATTGTGGGACTCATTCAATTTGTGGAGTTAATGTAACTTGTGGAACATGTTCAACAGAATATAGTTGTCAAGTTAGTAATGGAACATGTATGAAAGATTGTACCCCAACAACCTGTGTTGCTTTATCAAGAACTTGTGGTACAGTAAGTAATGGATGTGGTGGAACATTAAATTGTGGAACATGTTCAACAGGATATAGTTGTGCAGTGAACGGGACATGTATAAAAGAGGTTGTAATTGATTGTGGAACAGTAAGTTGTAAATCAGGAGAATATTGCTCTCATGGTGTTTGCTTACTTAATGTTTCTGGAGAAACTTATTTTGTTGCAACTAATGGAAACGATAATAATCCAGGAACATTTAGTCAACCATTTTATAGTTGGCAGAAAGGAGTTCAAGTAGCTAGACCAGGAGATATAGTATATATTAGAGAAGGAATATGGACTCCAACAAATCACATACTTGCCAGTGGAGGATATGATACAGGGGCTATAGCTATGACTATTGATCCTACTGCTCAGAATTTTGGTGTGAGCGGAACAGCAACTGCTCCTATAAGATATTATAATTATCCTGGAGAAACTCCAATTATGGATGGAAAATTACTTGCTCCTAATTCAGATAGATGGCAGAGTGGAATAAGCATAAGTAATTCACAACATATTTATTTCAAGGGATTAACAATAAGAAATGTTTTCCAGAGTCCCCCTGATTTAACTCATCCTAAACCTTATTCAGAAGTATTTGGAGTTGGTTCTTTTGAATCTGCTAATTTAAAATTCGAGAATATTGTTGTTTATAATATAAATGGAAGAGGTTTCCAACATTGGGGTGGAGCATGGGATGAATCAGATGGGCCTGGATCTCTTTTTGATTCGGATAATACAAGTTGGATAAATTGTGATGCATATAATTTATTCGATAGATATGCTCTATCTCCTGGAAATGCTGCTGATGGATGGAAAGTTGTAGGGTATGCATCTAATTATTATTCTTGGGAGGGATGTAGGGCTTGGAATTATTCAGACGATGGATTTGATCCTAATGGGGCCCATAGGTTTTTTAAAAATTGTTGGGCAATGTCAACAAATTATTATCAAAACTTATTTGATGGGGGTTCTTCTGGATCTTGGGATCCTGAAGGTAATGGGTTTAAAATCTCAGGTATAAATCCAAATTATCCCGGATATTCTGAAGGAGGAGAAGTTTTTGTAAGAATGGAAAATTCAATTGCTGCATATTGTGTGGGATCAGGAGTTGCTAATGATATTGAAGTTAATTACGAAGATCAGTGGCCAAATAATGGAGTTTTTTATAATAATATAGCATACAGAACTAATGGGGGATTTTTTGATCTTGGATCAAATAGAGGAGCAACCTCACGTCCAACAGAATACAGAAATAATATTGCATTTGGTAGCACTTATGATGGACAAGGAATGTCTCCTCTTTATGAAGTTGGAATATATAATCCAAATGTATATCCTCACAGTCATAATACTTGGAGAGCCACACTTTCTGAGCCATGGCCAGGATGGGAATATAACCCAGATTATAGTGTAACAGACGGAGATTTTGTAAGTGTTGATGCAACTCAGTTAACTTTACCAAGAAAAGCTGACGGAAGTTTACCTGATATAACTTTCTTATATTTAAAACAAGGAAGCGATTTAATTGATGGAGGTGTAGTGATTCCAGGATATCATTGTGCAACTTCCGGATCTCATCCTGGACAGAATTGCAGAGAATGGTACGGAGCTGCTCCTGATTTAGGACCCTTTGAGAGTAATTATTAAGGATAGTATACTCAATTAATTTTTATTGAAACTTATTTTAGAAATGCGTATTTTTCAAAGTCCTCTGCAAGAGGCACACATCAACATTCCTTTATATCTTTCTAATGGCCCGTAATTTCCACATTCTTCACATACTCCTTCTTGTAAAGGGAGCTTGTCTTTTTCTTTTGCTTTTTTCACTAGCTTTAGTTTTCTTGCTTCTTCTCTTATTTCAGCAAATTCTTGTAATTCAGGATAGATTTCAGGATTGAAAGTTAATATGTCTTTTATAGTTATTATTCCAACTAATTCATTGTTATCTATAACCGGGAGTCTTTCAAATTTAGATTCTTTCATTTTTTTCAAAGCATCTTCCAGTGTGGCACTTGGTTTTATCACAGCAATTTTTCTTGGAGAAATATCTTTAGCTTGTATTGAAGAAAGGTCTTTTTCAGACTTTTTTACAAGTGCCCAGAGGATATCCTGTGTTGAAATTAATCCTACGAGCTTGTTTTTTTCTACAAGAAGAAGACTTCCAGTCTTTTTTTGAACCATTCTTTTAGCACATTCAAGTAGATTAGCATTTGGGCTAATAACAAGCGGTTCTCTTGTCATAATGTCAGAAACTAGTATTTTATACATATTTTTACAAAGCTTTTCTACTTATAAACGTTTTTTACCACTTCAAAAATATACGACTTCTTTAAAAAAGGATAATGTTGATTTTCAATACAACAATGCTTAAATAAATGATTTAAGAAAATTTAATGTGTAAAAGGAGAAAATATGTTTAAAAGAGAGTATTCAACCAAAATTAATGTGGAAGGAGATTATGCCTACAAGCAAATAAATTCTTTTGTAGATAAAATATCTGCTAAAAAAGATATTTCTAGGGGAGGAGTTACTTATTTCTTGGATAATTCTTTTGAAGGAGTTGTAAGATTAAACAGATATAAATGTTCTGTAGAATTAACAGATAAAGTTGAAGAATGGGTGTTTAATAGTATAAATGAATTAAATAAAAAACAATAAAATGACCGATAAACCAATAACATTGATGCCTGAAGATATACAAAGACTTATATTTTTATCGGGGGATGAATCATATTTAAATTCT
>CAZNIA010000013.1:15435-21182 GCA_964572995.1 Candidatus Woesearchaeota archaeon | reverse complement strand
TTCAAGATGATAACTGTTAAGTATAACTGAATTTTTTTGATTAACAGGAATAAGTGAAGGATTATTGAAAACTCCTTCTCCTACAACTATAACACTATAATCTGAAAAATCAGTTGATCCTAAATCATTCTGATAAACAACATCATAAGTATAGGAGTTATCATTTAGTATTTGAATTACTGCAGGATCAGTGTAGCTAGAACCTCTAGTTATATAAGCAATATCTTTTGCTGCAACACTTCCAACCATCACAAGCATGAAGAATGCTACTACGAGGCTTAAGAGGATTTTATTTTTTTGATTTTTCATTGTTATTTTCTTTTAACTTTTGTTTTTCTTTTCTTCCTCTTCTTACCCCAAATGTAAAGTAATACCAATAATATGATGACTAATACTAATGTGCTTATTCCCCAAACTGCAATTAATTTTGAAGGTTTGTTTTGCTCTCCAGAGTTTTCAGGATTTAAAACATCCTCATTTTCTTGTTCTTCTTCAGAGTTTTCTTTATCTTCTTCATATCCAGTGTCCTTCTTCGCAATAACCACAATTGTTGAAGATAATACAACTCCAGCTTCATTTCCTTCAACTGGTTTAAAGAAAACATTAACCCTTCCTTCATAAGTTCCTTCTTTCTTTACTTTTATTACAATTTCAGCTTTTTTACTCTCACCTGCTTCTAATATGAATGTTTCATCAACTAAATCAATAAAGTCAGAAGCATTTGAATCTAATTTAAGAGTTATATTTACAGGCATATCATTAACATTGTTTACAAGAATTGTTTTTGGTATAACTGTGTTTGTCCACCCATTAACTTCTGGATACAAAACCATCTTTCCATTTCCAATAGAACCAGTAACTGCAGAAACCATCATGATTCCTGTCATTAAAACTACAATTGCAAATGCAAACACCAGTGTTTTTTTGTCTATCATGTGACACTTTAGAATGAAGACACTATTTAAAGATTATTGTCGTCGAGAAAGTTATTATTTGTTATTACTTTTTTTTAATGAATTTATTCTTGTTCTTGCCTTTTTTAGAAGATTTAGCTTCTTTTTTTGTTTCTTTTGCTTTCTTTTCAGGGCTTTCTTTAACACTCTTTTTCATCTCAAAATAAAAGTTCTTAAGGAAGAGTATGAATAAAGGAGAAACAACTAAAGCAACCAAAAACTGATAAATAACATTAGTTATTGATGAAACAATCAAAACACCCAAAGATATATCTGTTGAAGAAAAAATATTTGCCATCATTACAAGATAAGTAGGAAGCTCAACAACTGAAGCCACAATTACTATAAGTAATGTTACAAGTCCGAAAAGCAAAAGATAACCAAAAGTTTTCCACCATCTTCCTTTCACAATTTTTCTGCTTTCTTTAAGAGAACCCATTATCTTTTTATCTTTATCAAAGAAAACATATACTGCAAATGCCCAATACACTCCGAAAATTATACCTGGAATTATCAACAAAAGGGTCCAAAGCAAGATAAATATACCTGTAACTATTGAAAATCCAATATATCTCCAATATTTGGATTTTCCTCCTTCAAGAAGGTCTTTATATGAAAATTTTGATTTCTTGAGTGAAACTGAGATTAAGCTTGCACCTACAAAAAAAGTCAAGAAAAAAGAGATTAAACCTAATATACCATTTGTAATAGAATAATATAATGGGAAACTTATTAGTCCTAAATTATATTGTTCAATTAACTCAGGATTAGAAACTATCTGAAAAACTGTTTCATCAGATATAAAAGAAATTACTTGAAACAACATTGAAACTAAAAGTATTATACCAGAGAAAATCAAAACAAGCTTTAATATTGGTTTAAAATTATCTTTATATTCATCAACACTTTTCTGGAATAAACTACTAAATGTAAACTTCTTTTCACTCTCTTTTTTTTGTTTAGTCATTTTAATCTCTTTTATATATTAATCATAATAAATTGTTATATAAATATTACTATTTCAATAAAATTAACTTAATTATATAGCTTCACCCCAGAAATAAATCTGACCCTGATCAAAGTCACCATTACATGGTTCAGGTAAGTTCAATCTGAATATCAAAGTCATTTCTGCTCCAGGAGAAAGAATATTAGCAAAGTAATATCCATAGTTTTCATTTGCTTGTATTATTTCATTTCTATCATAGAATCTAAAAGGGTCATTAAACCCTATTCCATAATTCAAGCTACAGTAACCTTCTGCATCACAAGTTCTCCCAACTTCCATATCTTGTTTTGTAGAGTATGCTCCATTTGTTGCATAATATGCGAAATTGCTTAAATCCAATTTGTTTGTAGTCGGACATTTAGCTCCTGAACTAGATGAATCATAAAAGTCTGTTCCTGATATAAACATATCCAATAAAACTCCTGAACCATATTCTGCATCATTTCCTATTATAACCCTTTGTGAATATGAACTTGTTCCTGGTCTAACTTCATCAAACATAGCTTCTCCATCAATTGAAAGTTGTATAACAGGATTAAACCACCAATATTCAACTTCATCCATTGTTCCAAGAACTCCATCTAAATCTTCAGCTTCAACCAATACTTCTACTTCACCTTGCATTGATTCAAAAGTCTCAACAGTTAAAGTACATTCATAGTAAGCCATTGTTTCTTCATTGAATGTTGTAAGTTCTTCTTCTAATATTCTTGCATTACATGAAGGGTCAATTCTATCTTGAATTATAATTTGAGGATCTTCGTGAGTTGGATCTTCATTTTCTTGATCATCTTCAAAACCTATTGAACCCCCAACTGAATTAAACAAAGAAATTTCACCAATATTATTATCATTTGGAGTGTATTGATATCCATATAATCTTTTACAATTAGCTTCTATGTTTCCGTCTACACTTACATAAACATCTTTAACTTTCTCTATTCCATTCTTGTCCATAACAAGAACTCTCCATTTGATTTGCTCTCCTTCAAAAGCATAGTTGTTCATTCTTTCAACCATAGGTTGACCATTCATAGATACTCTTCCTGGTTCAGTTGCATCATCATATACAACTCTGCTATCACATTGCCAAACTAATGGTTCAAAGTCTTCAACAATTACTTCAAATGCTTTTTTACATTCATTTGTACATCTATCATTGTTGACAGTGTTTCCATCATCACATCTTTCATACATTGAATTTAATAATCCATCTCCACAGTATTCTCCAACAACTCTTAGTGTTTCACATTCACTTGAACAGTAAGTACATGAAGAGCCATAACCTGCAGAACATCTTATTCCATTGTTTTCACCTGAATCACATTCTTCCTCTGCATCTATGTTTCCATTTCCACAGAATTTTTCTTCAGGACATAAATTGAATCCACAATCTAATGCAGAGTTTCTTGAAACATATGAACCATCTGCACATCTTTTTTTGTCAGTTGGGCATGATACAATTACTTCTCCCTCTTCTCCATTTCCACCATTGCTTAAAACATTATCATAAGCATAAAGTTCTTTGAAATATATTGAAGGTCCACTAGTTAATGTGATGCTTGTAACTTTTTTATTGTAATTAGGATTAACAAAAATCATTTGCAACCATTCAGCATAAATAGCATTTTGAGCTGGAGCAGTGTATTTTGTTCCACCTTCATAATTGAAAGTTAAAATAGCATATTGATTATGATCAACTCCCTTAACAGCAATTGTTGCATATCCCACAGAAGAATCTGGGATATCATAAACATGTAAAGAGGTAGCATATTTAGAATCATCATTGTAAATCAATGCAGCACTTGTTAAAGCAAGCATACTTACAATCATAATCAAGAATGTGAATATTATTCCAGTTTTTTTGTTGTTTGTTTTTGTCATTTTCTTTTTTGTTTTCTTTTTTTATTTCAGTTAAACAGCCTCAGCCCAGAAATAAATATTTCCTGAGTTGAAGTTGCCGTTGCAAGGCTCAGGGACATTTACTCTGAATGTGAGTGTCATATCTGATCCAGGAGAAAGTAAGTTTCCAGTGTAATACGGACCCACTTTTTGCACCTGTAGTATTTCATTCTTGTTGTAGAATTTATAAGGATTATGGAACTCGAAACCATAGTTTACACCGCAATATCCCTCGTCGTCGCAAGTTCTTCCAACTTCCATATCATCGACGGTAGAATATTCTCCGTTGACAGCATAATATCCGAAATTCTTCAAGCTTAATTGATTTGTAGTAGGACATTTAGCTCCTGAACTTGATGAATCATAGAAATTTGTTCCAGATACAAATACATCCAATAGAACTCCTGAATCTCTGTCTGCATCATTTGTAAGTGTAACAGGCATAGAATATTCCATTGTTCCAGGTCTTAATTGATTGAACATAACTCCTCCTTGAACTTCCAAAGAAACAATAGGATTAAGGAACCATACTTCTGTTTCATCCATCTGCCCTTTCTCTCCATTCAAATCTTCAGCTTCAACAGTTATTTCAGACTCCCCATACATAGATTCTGATGTTTCAATAGTTAAAGTACATTCATAATAAGCCATAGTTTCAGAATTGAAACTTGTTAATTCCTCCTCGAGAATTCTAGCATTACATTTAGAGTCCATCTGGTTTGCATAAAGTCTTTTACAATTTGCTTCAATATTTTCATCTACAGTTACATAAACATCTTTAACTTTATCAATACCATTCTTGTCCATTACAAGAACTCTCCATTTGATTTGTTCTCCTTCAAAAGCATAATTGTTTATTCTTTCAATCATTTCTTCACCATCATAGGTTATTCTTCCTGGTCTTGTAGCATCGTCGTAAACTATTCTATTATCACACTGCCAAACAATTGGAGGGAATAATTCAATTGTTACATTGGGAGTACATACTCCATTAGGACACTCAAATCTACATGTCTTTGAACATCCATCACCAGAAACTTTATTTCCGTCGTCGCAATATTCATTTTTATCTTTTATTCCATCTCCGCAATAAGCAAGAACACAATTATTTCTACATGAATCAAGATTATCATTGTCTCCATCATCACATTGCTCAGTTGTTTGTTTTATTCCATCTCCACAATATTCCATTTTACAAACACTTGAACATCCATCATTATTATCTAAATTACCGTCGTCACAAGTCTCATTTGCTTGATTTAAAATACCATCTCCGCATATAGGCGATACATGTTCAATTTCACATTCACTTGAGCATTTATCTCCATTAACCAGATTCCCATCATCACATTCTTCTCCTGATTGTTTTATTCCATCTCCGCAGAATTCAAGTTTACAAATTGAAGAGCACCCGTCATTATTTACATTATTATTGTCATCACATTGTTCTGTTATTTGATTTACAACACCATCTCCACATCTTGGAGCTTCTTCTTCAATTTCACATTCACTTGAACATCCATCATCATCGTCTGTATTTCCATCATCACATTCTTCTCCCGAATCAATGTTTCCATCACCGCATCTTGGATCCTCTGTACATATCAAATAAAAGCTTCTGCTTGCATCATTATCTTCATCATCATCTTCAGTACAAAGAGGATTGTGTTGGCTTACAACATCTAAAGATAAAGTATATCTTGTATTACATTGCAATAAATTTGTATTGAGTATTAATGTCTTGGAGTGGAATTTACTTATAAGATAATTATAATCTGCAAGTACATCTGAGCCAACTTCAAAATCTATATGCGCATTATTAGTTGTGTTTGGTACATTATTGTCAATATTCGTTCCTATATATAGTATTATTTAATTATATA
>CAZNIA010000013.1:0-15425 GCA_964572995.1 Candidatus Woesearchaeota archaeon | reverse complement strand
GGAATTGTTGGAGTTACTGAAGAAATCCAAGTTCCATTCTCATATCCCAATGCAATTCCTGTTCCATAAGAATTCAAATAAGAATACCTCACAGATAAATCTTCAATACATTGTTCTTGCTCTTCTTCCTGGCAAGTTGATGAGCATCCATCCCCAGAATCATCATTTCCATCATCACACTCTTCTTGGGGTTCTTGAACTATTCCGTCTCCGCAATATCCATCACTTAAAGTTATTTCTTCACATTCATTTGAGCAGTAAGTACATGTTCCATCATATGGGGCTACACAAACTTTTCCATTTTCTAAATTTCCTAAATCACATTCTTCCCCTTCATCAATTATTCCATCTCCACAATAATGTTCTTCTTCACAATCAATCTTTATTGTTCTATAAGCATAATTATCACATGCATTGTCTTCAGTACAGATTCCATTGTTCTCACTTACAACCAAAACAGAGATATTATGCAAGGAATTACATTCTAAATTACGTGTATCCAGTGTTAAAGTTTTGAAATGATAATTATCAATATCATAATAATAACTTGTAATGATACTTGAATCCAATCTTACAGTTATACTTGCATTATTGTTTTCTTGTTCATGATTATCCACATAATATTTTATCTTATGTATTCCTTGACTTAAAGGAGCAGGATTTCCTGAAATCCAATTGTAAGTATCACTGCTGTTTATTGCTATTCCTGTTCCAAAAGAACTTGAATAACTTTTTCTTATAGAAATATTATATTCACATTCTTGAAATTCAGTCTCACACTCAGCAGAACACCCATCTCCATTTATATTATTGTTGTCATCACATTCTTCTCCTTCATCTATATTTCCATCTCCGCAATAGTGTTCTTCTTCTTCAATTGTACATTGTGAAGAACATTTATCTCCATTAACAAGATTTCCATCATCACATTCTTCATTTGATTGTTTTATTCCATCTCCACAGAATTCAAGTTTACATTTGTTTGAACACCCATCATTATTATTTAGATTTCCGTCATCACAAGTCTCATTTGCTTGATTTATTTCTCCATCTCCACATACTGGGCAATCAAAATCAACTAATAATTTGTGAGTATTACTTGTTTTCCATGATTCTTCATTACTCCATGCCTTGAAATAATTAGGTATTTCAAAATCTCCGCAAACTTCCGGTTCTAAAACCTCAACTCTTAATAATACTCTTCCAATTTCTCCTGGAGAAACAACATGAGCATTCCAAGTTAAAGTGTTTGTTAATTCATTGAACCCTACAATATCATGATTAGAATGTCCAAAACTTATTCCTTGAGAATCTGTATCATTTATTAGATGCGTTGTGTAATTAAGATATTGCAAGTTTGAATCCAAGACATCCTGTATTTCAACCCCTCCCCCAGTACATGTACTGTTTCCTTTGTTTTCATATTTTAATGTGTAAAGAACTATATCTCCTGGCTTAACATTGGTTTTATCAGCACATTTAGTTATTTCAAGATTACATCCAGAAACAATTGCACTTGTAAAATTCAATATAAATATTAAAGCAAAAACACTAACAACAGTTAAGACTAGTGTTTTCCTTGCCCTTTTTGTGTTCTCTTTTTGCACCATTTTTTGTTCTCATTTTTTCACCCCTTCAAACTCATTCACAAAAATATTAATAATTGATAGTGAATGTTGCAGGAACTGCAATTACATGTCCTGCTTTGTCTGATATTTCAATTGATAATGAATAATTCCCTTTAGTGAAAGATTGTTTTTTATAACAATAACCGTTAGTTAATTTTGTACACATAGTTGTTGCAGAAGCTCTTGGGTTGTTCATATTTGTTGAAGTTATTTTGTATAAATTCTCTTCATTTACACTTATATTAAACTCAACATATCTGTTATTTGTTATCTTGAAAAATGAATTTGGATTGTTTACCACAGGAGCCTTTGTATCTACTTTAACAAGAGTATTTCTTGAACTGTATTTGTTTCCAGCAATATCTTCAACTTCAAAATAATATCCAATTGTCTGCCCATGGTATTTATTTAAATCAACATCAATTTCACATATTTGTTTGCCCATAGCATAAGTACATTTCTTTAAATCAAGAACTGCTTTATCAGCACCATAATATAATGTTGCTTTCTTTGGATTCGCTTCTTTGAATTGGACTTCAAAGTTTCCATCTGCAAAACTATTTGATTTAGGATAAGTAGTGTATGTTCTTGGTTTAACACTATCCACAAAGAAACTAAGATTAGAATATGCAGTGTTTCCCTTTACATCTACTGCTTTGAACATCAAGGTGTTGTTTCCTTCTTTGAATGTTACTGGTTTTGCATAAGATGTTTGTGAAGCAAGACATTTAGAACAAATTCTTGTCCATGAAACTGTGCTTTTGTTTAAATCTCTGTAATAAACATCTGCAACTTCATTTAATGAGAAATTAAGATATATTTTTCTTGAATTATATATTATATTTTTAACTGGACTTGAGACTTGAAATTGAGGAGGTGTTACATCTAATTCAATAGGAGGCCCAGAACCTTCATCGCTGCATCCGCTTTTACATAATGTAGGATTATGATTAGAATAACAATCTTTTTCTGCATTATAACTTACACATGCCATACAGAATCCTGTTTTTACATCGCAAGTTCTTTCAGGAGTACCACAATAAGTGTACTTTTCTCCTGGTTGGAAACATTTATTGAAATATCCATCTACAGCACTTACAAGGTTCAAACTAATTACTAATATGCCTAGTAAGATTATTCCAATTATTACTAATGTTTTATTTTTGTTGTTTGTTGTCATTTTGTTTCTTGTATTGTTTTTTGTTTGTGTTTTTGTGATTGAGAGTTTCCTCTCAGTGATTACCCTCATTCCCCGAGGGTTTTTGAGCATAATAAAATAAAAAATAAAAAAATAAAAAAGTGAACTTAGATTGCTTCACCCCAGAAGTAAATCTGTCCAGTATCGAAGTCACCATTACATGGTTCTGGAAGGTTAAGTCTGAAGATTACTGACATTTCTGCGCCAGGTGCTAGGATGTTTCCTGTGTAGTATGGTCCTACCTTTGCAGTTGACTGAATCATTTCATTGTTGTTGTAGAATGGGTTTGGATCATTGAATCCTACACCATATTCTATTGGTACATATCCTTCAGCATCTTTTCTTACATCATTATGAGTGCTGTAAGAACCGCTTGTAGCATAGTATCTGAAATTTTTCAATTCAAGAACATTGCTTGTTCCACACTTAGCTCCTGAGCTTGATGCATCATAAAAGTCTGTTCCTGATATAAACATATCAAGTAAAACTCCTGATCCAGCTTCAGCATCGTTTCCAACTAATACTCTATCAGAGTATGCACTTGTTCCAGGTCTAACTTCATCAAAAGTAAGATCTCCATCAATTGATAATTCAATTATTGGATTAAGGAACCAGTATTCCATTTCAACCATTTGAGATGTTAATCCGTCTAAATCAACAGCTTCAACAGTTACTTCATATTCTCCGTGCATTGACTCGAAAGTCTCAACAGTAAGAGTACATTCATAGTAAGCCATTAAATCTCTATTGAAAGTAGTGATTTTTTCTTCAAGGATTCTTGCATTACATTCAGAAAGTACTTTTTCTGGAGCCAAAGAAAGTCTGTCACAGTTTGCTTCTATATCGCCACCAACTGTAGCATATACATCAGAAACTTTGTCAATACCATTTTTGTCCATTACAAGAACTCTCCATTTGATTTGCTCTCCTTCAAAAGCATAGTTGTTCATTCTTTCAACCATAGGTTGACCATCCATAGATACTCTTCCTGGTTCAGTTGCATCATCATAAACAACTCTGTCATCACATTGCCAAACTATAGGTTCGAAATCTTCTGTTATAATATTAACTCCAACTCCTGAACCTACACTAACAGCAAAAACTCCTGGAATTACTGAAAGCATCAAAGCAGAAACTACTAATAAGCTTAGTAATAATTTTTTCATATTTTATAACCTCCTTTCAACTGTATATGAAATCCTCTGCTACGCAGATTCGTTATCGCAATCTTATCCGGATAACTATGAAGTAAATTCAAACAACAATACTTGTTCTCTTTTTGTGCCTCTTTTGCACATCTTTTTTCAACCATAATAGTTTTCCTAAACCCGATTTCTTTTTAAGGATTGTTGTCGTCGAGAAAATAGGTTTTTGTTGTTACTTGTTTTAGATGAACACGTTTCTTTTTTAGGTGTTTATCGTATGCAAAAAATAGATTGTATTTGTATATAATATGTGTTTGAAAATATACGTTTCTCAGCCAAATCACCAAAAATAAATAGAATTCGTTTTTCTTAAGTTACATCACGTATTTTGAAAGTAACAAAAGATTTCGTTAATTTAATTCTTTATTCTTCACTTATCAAAAAACCCTAAATAATGATCTTTCTTTTTCTTTTCATTCTTTCCAATAGCATACAATCCTGCAATTACAGCACCCATTATAATCAAACTAATCAAAACTGTTCTCAAAGGATTCTTAGCTCTCTTTGTTTTTTCCTTTGCAACATCTACACTCTCAGAACCGCTTCCACTTGTTCCAAACAATTCATTTGTTGAAATCTGATTTGTTTCTTGAACTTCTCCACCTTCAGAATTAGCAAAAACTTCACTCTCACCTGAAACTTCAACAATTTTTTTAATAAAAAACTGAGCTTCAGAACCAGAAGTTCCCTGATAAGTTATTTCAACATCAGTTCCTTCCTCATCATCTATATTAAAACTCTGAGCTATATCTTTCTCTAGTGTAGCTGTAATAGGATCAGAACGTATTGTTATTTTTGCAGTATTAGTTGTAAAACTATTCACTGTTAATGTGTGTGATTCTTCTTGGTGTCTAAAACCTACCTGATAATTTTTTCTTAATTTCAAACTCTCTCCTTGTTCTGAAAATTCTCTTCCTAATTGATATTGTGTTTGAACTTGAGCTGTTGAACCTCCTCCTCCTGAAGATGGCGGATCTTCAGGTTCTTCTTCTGGAAGTGCAGCAGTTAAATTAATAGATAAAGTTGAAGTTGAATTAGTTAGTCCATTATTATCTTCAACAGTTGCATTCAAAGAATAATTTCCAACATTTAATCCAGTTATATTCCAAAATAATTTATTTGAAGCTGTACTACTTTGTGAAATTAAATTACCTGAACTTGAATTATACAAGAATACAGTAAGATTAACAACTGAACTTGCATTTTCAACACTAACATTTGCTGTTATGAATGTTTGTACATGATTACCTGCAGATGTTGTTGGACTTACAAAAGTAATGTTTGGATAAATTAAAGGTTCTTCAAACTGATTTGTTAAAGGAGCATAATCAACAACATTCCCACTTATCTTTCCAAATGAATTTGTGTTGTTATATGGATATCTTGTTCCATATTCCCCAATATATAATGAAGAATCTAATGTTGAAGAGATATTTCCTTTAATATCAACAGAGCCATTCATAACATCATTCCAGATATTTCCCTCTCCTCTTCCAGCAATTGTTGTATTATAATAATTGCTTCCATTTAAGTCTTGAACATAATATCCAGAAGTTTCTGTGAAGTTGTTACCATAAAATGTGTTGAAACCGCAGCTTGAATCGATATCCAACAGATTTTCTTGTTCATTAGCAGATATAATTGTACTATTTGCCACAATATTTGAACTTGAATTTTCTTCAAATTCCAAACTGATATTCAAGTTGGAAATAAAATCTACTTCATCAAAGATGTTGAAGCTGGAATTAGATAAAAAGGAAAAACCAGAATAATAATTAGAAGAAATACTTGAATTAATTATTTTATTATAAGAACTTCCCCAAAAATATCCTCCTCCGTATTCAGTATAAAAATGGTGATTGTATACTTCTATGTTTGAGAAATTATTCCAATTACTAAATTCAATAATCATAGAGTAAATAGTTGAATTAGAAAATATATTTGTAAAATTGTTTGAATAACTTTCTCTTGTATATATTCCCGCATCAAAATATCCACTATGCGTTGTACAAATAGAATAAATATCTGAAATTGTGCTATAGTTACTTTGTTGTAGAACAAGTCCGATACCCATACCTCCTATAGCATAGGTGTTAATATTTTTAAGATAAGTATAATTGCTATTATACACCCACACTGAATAACCATAGCCTGCATCTCCATTTATGCCCGTTGAATTGCTGTTTAAAACACTAGTGTTCTGGGCCCGATTTATTAAAATACCAGAATCCCCAGTTGCATTGATATACGAGAGATGGTTATCAAAACCGTAATTCACATTAACCCCATATAATTGAGAGTATAATCTTAAATTACTTAAGTTATTAAAATTGGAGTAATATAATTTAATTCCATTAGAACTAGAAACATTTACAAAATTGTTGAATAAAAGAGAATTATTTGAATAATCAAGATAAATTCCATCTCTTGTTGTCTGAGTAGATGTCCAATTTCCATCCAGGACATTGCAATTGTGTATTGTGGTATTAAACTGATTTGTAACAACTCCATAAGTGTTTGCTCCTCCACCTGTAGAATAAGTTATCCAGTTTCCAGCACAATCCAAAGTTATATTTTGAGCGTTTACTGTGAAACAAGTTCCAGTTGAAGAAACATTTCCAGTTAAAACATAAGTTCTTCCTGCATCAGATAAAACTCCGCATGAAAGAGGAACCGGATTATTTGTCAAAGGAGCATAATCAACAACATTTCCACTTATCTTTCCAAAAGAGTTTGTACTATTATAAGGATATCCTGTTCCATATTCTCCAATATACAAAGAAGGATTTAATGTTGAAGAAACATTTCCAGTTATATTAACAGAACCATTCATAATATCATACCATATGTTTCCTTCTCCTCTGCTGTTTATTGTGGTATTAAAATAATTTGAACCATTCAAATCTTCAACATAATATCCAGAAGTTTCTGTGAAGTTGTTACCATAAAATAAGTTGGAATTACAGTTAGAGCCTAAATATAAAAGAGTTCCATTATTATTTAAAGAAATTAATGTAGAATTAACTACAGAATTAGAATCAGAATTCAAACTAGCATACAATACATTGCTAATATTAGAAATTATAGTTAGATTATACAATTTGTTGAAGTTTGAACTTGAATATACAAACATCCCATAACTAGTATTAGAACTTACGCTTACATTCGAAAGAGTATTATTGGAACTAGAAATCAAATAAACCCCGTATCCAGTATTAGATTTAATATCTATATTTGAAAAATTATTTAAGTTGCAATTATCCTCTAAAATTATTCCTCTACTACTATTTGAGCTTATACTTGCATTTGAGAAATCATTATTGGAACTTCTATACAAACGTAGACCACTATTAGACTTAGAATTTGCAATTATATTTGAGAAAATATTAAAATTAGAGTATGAATATAAATTTATTCCAACTCCTGGACCATTAATATTATCTGTGGTTATGTCCCTAAAACTATTGTTTGAGCTTGATTGAATCATTACAGCAGAGTTAAGATTATTGCCAGCAAGTATATTTGAAAAATTATTATTATTTGAATAATAAAGACTAATTCCGCTGGTTGTAAAATTTGAATTTGTAATATTTGAAAAATTAGTATTACACATTATTAACATTGATTCATCAAAATTATCAATATTTGAAGAAATTCCATTAATATAAATTATAAGTTTTCCATCCTTTCCTCTAACATTATTAAAAGTATTATTACAGTTTGATACAGAGCCCATATACAGGGATATATCATTTGAAGTATTAGAATTTATATTTAAATTATCAAATGTGTTATCTAAACTTAAAAATACATAAATTCCAAAAGAAGAATTAGAACTTACATTTAGAAAAGTAAAATTATTATAATTGGAATTACTATTCAAATAAATAGCACTAGATTTAGAAACATTTACAAAATTATTAAGCAAAGTGGAATTATCATTCCCATCAAAATAAATAGCATTTCTCGTACTTTCTAGAGATGTCCAATCTCCATCTAAAACATTACAATTTTTTATTGTTGAGTTGAATTGATTTGTATAAATTCCATAGGTACTTGCAGCCCCTCCTGTTGAATAAGTTATCCATTTTCCAGCACAATCTAAAGTTATATTTTGAGCAGTGATATTAAAACAATTTCCAGTTGAAGTTACATTTCCAGTTAAAACATAATTTGCACCTGTTGTATTAAGTAAATTACATCCATCAACTTCTTGATATGCACTTGTATTATCAGCCCAGGCAGAAATAAAACTAACACTAACTAAACATACAAATAAAATTAAAATAATTCCTTTTTTATCACCCATTTAACCAAATATATATAATAAAGAATATATATAAAATTAATGTTTTAAACAGAAACTTGCTTATTTACTTTTTTGCTTTCTTGTAAGTCTTTTTTGCTGCTTTCATTGCAGCTTGGAAAGTTGTCTTAGGATTTTTCTTTTTCATTGCTTTGTAAGTATCACTTAAATGAACTTGCCAAGAATTCAACTTCTTTCTGTCATCATATATTGTTCTGTCTCCAGATTCTTTCTTTTTTGTTTTCCCTTTAACAGGCTTAACTTCCTCTATTTCTTGTTCTTTTTCTTGCATTTCTTCTCCAACTAAACTTACATTTGAGACAGCAGCAGCCATTTTCTTCATTCTTCTTGCTTCTCTTTTCATTCTTCTTCTTTTTCTTTCTTGATTAATTGAAACTCCAATTATTGCAACCAATACTAGAAGTATCAATAAAAATAGTAAGGTAGGTACAATCATGCTCGGTTGGAAAAATAAAAATGTCATTTTATTACTTTAAAATGTTACAAGCAGGCTTTTTATAGATATTTGTGATAAAAGTTGTTATTTTCTGTCGTTACTGAAAATTGATGATTAAATCTTAATCTCCTTCAATAAGATATAAAAATAAATATCGATTAATTTTTTGATGGCTTATACAGTTTACACAACTGAGAGTTTTGAAAGAGAGCTTGGTAAATTGTCTGAATATAATAAAGAAGTAATAAAAAAGATATTTCTGCAACTTAAAGAGAATCCTTATGTTGGAGATCAGATAAGATATAAATTTTTCAGAGAAAAAAGAATAAAAGAAAAAAGGATTTATTATTTGGTTTATGATGATTTAAAGATTGTTTTGATTGTAGCTCTAGGAGGAAAAAAAGCTCAGGAAGGAACAATAGATGAAATTGCAAAATATTTTCAAGAATACAAGAAATATGCAGAAAAATTAAGCAACTCTTCTGACTTTACCTGATTTTAAATCTTCTAAACTTTCTTCGAATTGTTCAACCAATCCTTCATCTATTTTTTTTAGTATTATCATGTCTTTCATTGTATCTATTGCAATTATTGAACCTTCTTCTATATTTAATTGATTCCTTATTTTACTAGGAATCACAATTTGACCTTTTGAACTTATTTTTGTTATTTCCATAATGTAAGAAAGTAAGAATATCTTACTTATAAACTTTTCTATAAACTAAATACTTCTTAAGCCTCTTCAATCCAGAAATGTATATCCACATTCATAGGATAATTAGGGTCAGGCCACCAAAGCTTTTCTTTGAATTTAGGAGTTTCCAAACTTAAATCCTTGGAAACATTAACAACTATCTTTGTCCTATTTATATGATATCCAAAATTAAACACATTATCCACTCTTACACTTTCATCATGAGCAAGAATAAACTCACCTGAATCCAAGCTGTCTGTTAAGTTTCCTTGTTCATCATACATATCAATAGTATAAGTATATCTCATCTTTTGGTATTCTAAGTTGTGAACTGTAAAAGAATAGTTGTAAGTCTTATCTAATTCAACTACACTTGGCAATTGAGTGTGATTTTCAAAATAAACTTCAGTTAAGGGTTCAATTCCTAAAGGAATAAATGCAAGCACAACTAAGAATACTGCCAATAGAATTACTCCTGCAATAAATACTTTTTTCATTTTTCTTCTAATAAAATCTTTATTTTCTTTCTTAATAAATTTATAGAATTCATAACTTTTTTTGAATCTTCTAGAGAGATTCTCTTTCCATAGTAATTTATTGAATTTCTAACAATTCTTAATTTATCAAATTCTTCCCCTAATCTAGTTTCCTTGATAATTTCTTTAAGAAATGCAGTGTAACATTCATGATTGTAAATTTTAAATCCTTTTTTCAAAGCAAGAGCTTCAATTAATTCTCTTAAAGAGTCATAAGCTGTAGGTATGTAAACTAAAGCACTATTTTCATTTATTTCCACAGAGTTAACTATTTTTTCTTTTATATTAGACATTTCTATCAATGATTTTATTAGATTCTCCTCTTTTCTTGCATCCTTAACAATTCTTTTATCCCAACATTCTTTCCAGTCCATTATATTTCTACCTTCCCAGATAAAGAATATCCATTTAATATATTATTTTTAAGTTCCTTAGGTATTTCCTTAAAATTATCAAACCAGAAAACTTGAATTTTCCTTTTTAATTTTTTTTCATAATCTTCTAAAGATATATTCTTTTTAGAGGAGATTATAGTAATATCTATATCTGAATCTGGAGTAACTTCTGCCTTTGATAAAGAGCCAAAAAGAATAATTGTAGGATTTACAGTTTTATTTTCAATATATTCAACAACTTCTTTTAATTTATCCATCCAGTACACCTTTGATAATTCTATGAAAACTTTATTTTCTTTGTTTGTAAAGAAAAACAAATAATTTCTGTCTTCTTGCTTTTTCAAAAGTCCTTCTTTGTGATATTCCATTAAAATTTTGGATGCTGTTGGAGGTGAAACATTTATTATCTTTGCATACTCTCTCACACTTATTCTTCTATAGCAATCCTCAAAGAAAGGAGTTAAGTTGTTAATTATTTCTAACATATGTTAAATTATATTAACACTTATTTAAATATGTTTCTGTTTTTATATAAAAACAATTGTTTTTATTTTTAACCTTTAGGAAAAATCACTGTTTTATTTAATTTCTCTCAACTCACTTATCAAAGAATCCTAAATAATGATCTTTCTTTTTCTTTTCATTCTTTCCAATAGCATACAATCCTGCAATTACAGCACCCATTATAATCAAACTAATCAAAACTGTTCTCAAAGGATTCTTAGCTCTCTTTGTTTTTTCCTTTGCAACATCTACACTCTCAGAACCGCTTCCACTTGTTCCAAACAATTCATTTGTTGAAATCTGATTTGTTTCTTGAACTTCTCCACCTTCAGAATTAGCAAAAACTTCACTCTCACCTGAAACTTCAACAATTTTTTTAATAAAAAACTGAGCTTCAGAACCAGAAGTTCCCTGATAAGTTATTTCAACATCAGTTCCTTCCTCATCATCTATATTAAAACTCTGAGCTATATCTTTCTCTAGTGTAGCTGTAATAGGATCAGAACGTATTGTTATTTTTGCAGTATTAGTTGTAAAACTATTCACTGTTAATGTGTGTGATTCTTCTTGGTGTCTAAAACCCACCTGATAATTCTTTCTTAATTTCAAACTCTCTCCATATTCTGAGAATTCTCTTCCTAATTGATATTGTGTTTGAACTTGAGCTGTTGAACCTCCGCCTCCTGAAGATGGCGGATCAACAACAGGAGCTTGTGTTGTTGTTAATTTGTAAACTGAAGTTGAGTTTACATTTCCATTATCGTCATTTAAATACCACATATATCCAACAACCATTCCTACATTTGAATTAAGTGTTTTTGAAACATTTGCCCATGATGGAGTTGAAGTGAAGTTTACAGCTGTATCATTTTCCCATGTTCCTGAATTATTTGTTGAAAATATGTATTGCCCATTTGGATGAAGTGCAGTTTCATCATTAATATTAATTGAAAAAGAAGCCACATGTCCTGCATATGTTGAACTGTGTGCAACTGAAGAATATGTTGGAGAAAAAGTATCCAAAAAAACAGTTAAATTAATAGATAAAGTTTCAGTTTGATTAATTAAACCATCATTATCTTCAACACTTGCATTCAAAGAATAATTTCCAACACTTAATCCAGTTATATTCCAAAACAAATTATTTGAGGTAGTACTATTTTGTACAATTAAATTACCTGAACTTGAATTATACAAAAATACAGTTAGATTAACAACTGAAGTTGCATTTTCAACACTAACATTTGCTGTTATGAATGTTTGAATATTTTCTCCAGTAGCAGTTGTTGGACTTACAAAAGTAATGTTTGGATAAACAAGAACCGCTCCCTGCCATTGCAACACAGGATAACTTGTTCCATTCAATAAATCATCCCAAACGCTTGCAAAATCCCATCCATTTCCAGCAGTTAAGTTCGTTGGAGAATTTTCATAATTGTAAAAATAGTTTAAATCAGAAATTGCTGTACAATTTTGATTTTCTCCAGAATAGCAGTCTAATCCTTGAGAATGATTGTACCAATAAGAGTTGAATATATATCCCTCAAGATATCCTGCAATTCCCCCCATATATATTCATTTCCCCTGTTATTTCTCCAGTTGAATAAGAGTTATTTATAGTACCCCTATTATAACCTACTAGCCCTCCAACATAGTATGTTCCGTTTACATTTCCTGTTGAATATGATTCAATTACATATGGATAATAAAAACCTGCATAATCTACATGTCCAATAAGCCCACCAACGTAGTTCTCCCCTATACCTCTTACATCTCCTGTTGCGTATGAACCTTTTACAACCATATCCTGATGATATCCAATTAGTCCCCCAACATAATTCAATCCAGTTACTTGTACATTTGAATATGAATTAAATACCCTTCCCCATCCTTTGCTTCCGATTAATCCTCCAACATAATTTCCATTTCCTGTTACATAACCTTTAGAGTATGAATTATTTATGCTGCTATCAAATCCAAAAGAATCTCCTATAAGTCCACCAGTATAATTATTTCCATTAACATTTCCAGTTGAATAAGAATTAATCATATTTCCATAATTTAACCCTCCAGAAATTCCCCCAACAAAATCTTTTCCAGTTATGTTCACATTAACTAATCCAATATTGCTTACATTTCCGTAAATAATATATCCAAACAACCCAACATAGTCGCTTGAACTTCTATTAATAAACAAGTTAGTTATACTGAAATTATTTCCATTAAAGTTTCCATTAAAATAAAATCCAGCAGTATAATTTTTTCCAACAGGTTCAAAACCCTCTCCTCCATTCCAATTTATTGTATTTGAACAATCAATATCATTAACTAACTGATAATATGCGCTTAAATTCTCTCTGATTTGTTGTAATTGAATACAATTTGTTATGTTATAGGGGTTTTCAAGGGTTCCTTCTCCTAAACATGAAAATGGAGGAAAAGTAGTTAATTCATAAATTTCAGTTGAGTTTGTGTTTCCATGATTATCAGATAAATACCATCTATATCCTACATTAATTTCTTCTGAAGAGTTAAGCGTTTTTGTAACATTTGCCCAAGAGGGATTGGAAGTGAAATTGACTGCAGTGTCATTTACCCATGTCCCATTATTATTCGTAGAAAATATATATTGCCCATTTGGATGAAGAGCAAGATTATCGTAGATTATAAGTGAAAATTTTACAATTTGGTTGGTTTCTGTTGAATTATGAGAAGCTAAATTATATGTTGGAGGACTAGCGTCTTCACTAAATAAACTTGTTAAAGGAGCATAATCTGTAACATCTCCAATAATTTTACCTAAAGAAGAGATATTGGTATATGGATAACCTGTACCAGATTTTCCAAGGTACAACCCTGGATAAGCTATGGAGTTAACAGTTCCTGCAACATTTACTGAATTGGTTAAAATATTATACCATATATTTCCTTCCCCATTTCCATTAATTGTAAAATTATAATAGTTTGAGCTACCAACGTCTTGAACATAATATCCCTCGGTGTCTGTAAAGTTATTCCAATAGACCACATTATTATTGCAATTAGAACCCACATATAAGAGAGTTGCATTTTTATTTAAAGAAATTAGTGTAGAGTTAACTATTAAATTAGAATCAGAACTTGAAGGAAGACTAAACACAGTACTTATATTTGAAATCACTGTGATATTTGACAAAGTGTTATTTAAACCTAAGTACATATAAACCCCATTACTTGAATTTGAGCTTGCTGTGATATTTGAGAATGTATTATTAGAAACAGAATACATATAAATCCCATAAGTTGAATTTGAAGTTGCAATTATATTCGAAAAAATATTCTTATTTCCCCAAGAAATTCTAATCCCTCCTCTTGTAAAACTAGAATTAGTTATATTTGAAAAATTTGCATCACATAAAAATATAGCTGAACCTTCAATATTATTAATATTTTTATAATTTCCATTTACAAAGGAGATGGGTTTCTCCTCTTTTCCTGTAACATTTGTAAATATACAATTGCATTTAGACCTAGTTGTTCCAGAATAATATAAATCCTCTGCACCGTTTAGAGATATTGAAGTTACATTAGTTAAATCAGCTGCACTATCATATATATTCATTCCATAACCGGTATTAGAAATTGCAGTTACGTTAGATAATGTATTCTTATTACAGAATTGGAAGTTGATACTGGAACCAGAATTAGAACTTGCATTAATATTTGAAAGGACATTATTAGATGAAGATACCCCGTAGAATTTGATACCGTTACCCGTTTCAGAAATTACAGTGATATTATTCAGATTATTACTTCCACTACTATACATATAAATTCCGTTACTAGTATTTGATGCTGCAGTTATATTATTTAGACTATTAATTGAGCTAGAGTGCAAGTATATTCCTTCCCCTGTCTTTGATGTTGCAATTATATTAATTAGACTATTTCTTAAAACTGAAGATAAATAAATCCCATGACTTGAGTTAGAATTTACAGTTATACCAAATAAAGTATTGTAATTTGAACTTGAATCTAAATTGATTCCATGACTTGTATTAGAACTTGCAGTTATATATGTTAAATTATTATAATTAGCACCATTGTACAAATAAACTGCATAAGAGTTGCTTGTATTTACAAAATTATTAAACAAAGTTGAATTATCATTTCCATTGAAATAAATACCGCGTCTTGTTGTCTGAGAACTTGTCCAATTTCCATCCAATATATTACAATTCTTTATTGTTGTATTGAATTGATTTGTATAAATTCCATAAGTACTTCCAGCCCCCCCTATTGAATAAGTTATCCAGCTTCCATTACAATCTAAAGTAATGTTCTGAGCATTTACAATAAAACAAGTTCCAGTTGAAGAAACATTATCTGTTAAAACATAAGTATTTCCAGCATATGAAATTGTATTTTCAGCAGTTGTAACTTCATTGTTTACAACTTTTTTATACATTCTCCATCTGTATTCAGCATTTACTTTAGAAGTATTATCAGTTCCATCACCAGGA
>CAZNIA010000012.1:17125-21667 GCA_964572995.1 Candidatus Woesearchaeota archaeon | reverse complement strand
GGATATGAAGTTTATGGTTTTCATAGAAGAACAAGCATGGATGTTTTTGATAGAATAGGCCACTTAAGAAAACATATCAATCTAGTTGAAGGAGATGTAACTGATTTTGGTTCTATAATTCGAGTAATAAAAGAAATTAACCCAGATGAAATATACAATTTAGCTGCACAGTCTTTTGTTCCTGATTCTTGGACTCAACCAATCTCAACTGTTGAAATAAATGCCCTCGGAGTCATAAATATCCTCGAAGCTATAAGAATATTAAACCCTAGAATCAAATTTTATCAAGCGTCTACGTCTGAGATGTTTGGATCATCTAAACCTCCTCAAACAGAAAACACCCCTTTTCATCCCAGAAGCCCGTATGCTGCATCAAAAGCATTTAGTTATTACATAACTCAAAATTACAGAGAAAGTTACAATATCTTTGCATGTAATGGGATTTTATTTAATCATGAAAGCCCTAAAAGAGGAAAACAGTTTGTTACAAGGAAAATAACTCATTCTGTTGCAAAAATAAAATTAGGATACCAAGAATATTTTGAAATAGGGAACATGGATGCTAAAAGAGATTGGGGATATGCTGGAGATTATGTTGAAGCAATGTGGATGATGATGCAAAAAGAGAAATCAGACAATTATGTTATAGGAACAGGAGAAACACATTCAGTAAGAGAGTTTATAGAAGAATCATTTAAGATAGTGGGGATGCCTATCACATGGGAAGGAAAAGGAATAAATGAAGTTGGAAAATATAAAGATAAAATTGTTGTTAAAGTAAGCCCTAAATTCTATAGGCCTGCTGAAGTAGATTATCTTTTAGCAAACCCTGCAAAAGCAAAAAAAGTGCTTGGATGGACTCCTAAAACAAAATTCAAACAGCTTGTTAAGATGATGATTGAAAGTGATTTAGACAGATTAACAAGATATGGGCTTCAAGAAGAAGACAAATCAAGATTAGATAGTCATTAAAGTTAAAAATATAAAAATTAAAATTATTTTTATTCTTCCATTCTTTTTATCATTTCTCCGAATGCTGGTCTTGTTACTAAAATACCGATAGTTAATCCGATGATTGTTGTAGAAGCAAATCCTTTCAATAAACCTCCTCCTACAAGATAAAGAGGGATCATTGCTGCAACCAATGTTAGATAAGCACCCATAATGATTTCAAAAGCATTCTTTATTCTGGACTTAATACTTGAATCAGAAGTTCTTCTTTTAGCTTCATCCAACATAACTATCTGGTCATTAACTCCTGTACCTATTGCTGCTAAAATACCTGCTATAGCAGACAAATCCAGATTAATATCTAAAAATGCAGCAACACCCAAGGTGATTATTATTTCAGAGATTCCTATGCTTAAAACAGCAAATGATTGTTTTATTCTCCTATACTTAAAGAATACAACTAAAGCAACACAAAAAACAGCTACAAATCCTGCAAGGAAAATAGCTTTTGTGAAATTGCTTCCCAAGTTAGGAGAAATAACATCTAACTTCAAAATCTTTAATTTATAAGGGAAACTTCCTGTTATTAAAATTGTTTGTAGATTATGCATACTTTCCTGTGCTGCATCATATGCTTCTTCTTCTGTTGGACCTGAACCTGAACCTGAAATTGCTATTTGAGTTGTAACTTCTCCTTTAAGATCTTTACTTATTAAAAGGGTTTCAACAAGATTATCATCAAGATATAAATCAAGAGGTTTGTCTAAATATTCTGGATTTGTGGAATTTATTGGTATCTTGCCTGTAATCTCTGCATGTCTTTCTGCAGCTTCTTCACTTAAATAGATTGTAAACATAAACCTACATGAATATTCTGTTGCTGAAACCTGACCACAAGATTGAATATATGCACAAGTTGCATCATTTCTACATACTGAAGCAATATCTCTTTCTCCTCCAATGAAGACTGTTTCATTTCCTATCTTTGCTTCAAATTTACCCTGACTTTCAATCATTGAGCTTAAGTCTTTAGGTGTTGCTCCTGCAATTTCTATTCTTATATAATTGTTTCCAGATAAATCTGAAAATGGTGAAATTTGAATATCTTTAAGACCATAATAATTTATTCTGTTTGCTATTATCTCAGCCAAATCTTTTGCTTCTTGATCATTCAATTCAACTCCTTCTGCACCAATTATTGCCCTTGCTCCTCCAGATAAGTCCAAACCAGTTTTTATTCCTGTTTTTGGAATTGAAGAAACAGTTATATTTGGAGCATATTTAGTGTAAAGAATTACATTGGCCTCCTTGGTTTTTATTACAACTTTTATTTCTTGTTCAGAAGGAAATGTTTCCTGAATATAATTTGAGAAAGATTGAATATCTTCTATCTTCTGATTGTTAATTTCAGTTATTATTTGTCCTTGTCTTAAACCAGCATCAAATGCACTTGAATTTTGTTCTACACTTGTTATTAAAACTCCTTTTTGAAAGAAAGCTATTCCACTTGAAGAAACAAATATTGGTATCAATGCTAAGAATAAAACTACAAGATACAACCAAATTCTAAAACCTAGTTTTTTCATTTTCTATTCTCCTTTTTATAAATATACCATTTAAGTATTGAAACATTGGTAATCCAAGTATTAACTAAATCAAAAAATAATCCTATAACAATTATAAGAAATATTTGAGTTAAAATTGGTGAAAAAGATTTGACAACCAAAAGTGAAGCTAAAATAGCAAGCAAAGAAGTTAAAGTCATTGTTATGCCTGTTTTAACTGCTCCTAAAATCTTGTAATTTGTTGTTCCATCTTTTCTCTTCATTAATCTATTTGTAAGCAAAATATCTGTATCAACAGAATAACCAATAAGCATCAAGAAAGCGATTATTCCTCCTGTAGATATCTTTATCCCAAGTAAATTAACTACAGCAACAGTCATAATCATATCAATTAAAACGCAAGAGACAACAGTGAGTGAAGGAACTAAATTCCTGAATAAAATAAATACAACAATAGTCATAAGCAAAAATGCTAATGCTAATGAAATCATTAACTGTTTGTATAAATCTTGTGTAAAAGAAGATTCTGAATATTCAAAACTACTGTTTTCTTCAGTTAATTCATAACCCAGGTATTCCTCTAGAAAGTCTTTTGTTTCCTCTGTGCCTACACTAACTTCAACTATTGTTGCTAATTGTTCTCCTGTTATTAAATCTGAGATTATTCTTGTATTTGCATCTCCAAATTCTTCGATTAATGCATTTTCAAGTGCAATTATATCTAATTGCCCATTTATTGTTGCAGAAGTTCCTCCTGAAAGCGAAATATCTTTTAAAAAAAGATCATTGTTCTGAGAATAAAAAATTCCAAGATAAACTAGAGAGAATATCAAAAAAGCGGCAGGAATTAAAAGTAATTTCTTGTAATGTTTATCATGCCATTCTCCAAGTGATTTCTTTGGTTTTTGAGTTTCTTCCATTTTATTTTTATATGAATGCGCCGGCCGGGAATCGGACCCGGATCAACTGGTTGGAGGCCAGTTATTCTACCATTAAACCACCAGCGCTTATTATATTCTTATTTTAGAAGTGTTTTAAAGGTTTTTGTTTTGCAAAAGATACAAGAACAAATTTATTAACCTGGAAATATATTTCAACAAATGCGAAAACTCAAAAAATTCCTTTTTATTGAAATAACAATCTTTCTTTTTATGCTTTTAATAACAATTATTGAGAAAACCGATTTTAGAATATTTAGGGATATTTTCACATTTATACAATCTCCATTCTCGTGGTTTATAGGAATTAGTCTAGCTTATGCATTTTCAAATGCACTTCAAATTGGATTATTCACTCTTTTTTCAAGAAAAACAAAACAAGAAGGAAAAGAAAAAGGAGATTTTTTTGCTGGATTTTTGGTTACTTTAATAATAACTTCTTTAACAACCCCTTACATCTACAAATGGGCTGAATATTTCTTCACTGAATTTTTTGTATATTTCCATGTTATAGCATTACAATCAATCATCCTTATTTATTTTCTATTTAAGATGAGAGGACATTATAGGGTGTCATGGATTTATCTATTAACTACAGAAGCAATAACTGTCTTTTTCTGGTTGATGATAAAATCTTTCGTGAGTTAGACAAATTAACAAGATAAAATGCACCCGGAAGGATTTGAACCTTCGACTCCCTCCTTAGGACGGAGGTACTCTATCCAGGCTGAGTTACGGATGCATAAAAATTAAATGTTAAACATATTTAAAAAACTTTAAACAAAAATATTAATTTAAAATCTTATTAAATTCCCTGTCCCCACTTCCTAGAAGATAATGCAGAAATATCAATCGGAGGATTTCCGTTTGACCAAAGATAATCTAAGTATTGCTTAACATATGGATGAAGTTTTTCTCTTAAATCTATATACTCTTTAGTGCCGACAAGTACAAATTTATTGTGTAGATCATCTAATTTTATATTTCCGGATCCTTTTGCATAATAAACAACATTCAGGCTATCTGTCCCTTTACCATGATTATATGGATCAGTCTTAAATAAAGTTCTGTCTATATCTAAAAGATGA
>CAZNIA010000012.1:0-17115 GCA_964572995.1 Candidatus Woesearchaeota archaeon | reverse complement strand
TTCTTTATATGCTTTTTCTCTTAAAGAAGTTTCTGCTGGAACTCCCTTTAGAAGTCTTCCACCTATTGGCCAAAGATGATTTTTTGCTGGAAAATTATCTCTATTAACTAAAAGTATTTTCCCTTCATAATCTATAAAAACATCGTGACAAGCAATAATTAATCCCTGATGAGCAGCTTTATACACCTCTTCCTCAAGAAATTCTGATTCTAAACTATGCATATTCACTTCTTTTCCTCCTTCTATTGCGAATTCATCAAACTTTCCTACTTTTCCTTCATTGCATTTCATAAAAAAAACATAGGTATTTTGTTTATAAATATTTATTTACTGTAGAATTACTACATATTATATAAGAAAATATGCGAGAGAAAGGATTCGAACCCTTGCAGGCACTAAGCCATCTGATCCTTAGTCAGATCCGTTTGACCGCTCCGGCACTCTCGCTTATAATAAGAATAAGGAGAAACTTCTTTTTTAAGTATTTTCTTCCTTAATTCAAGAGAAGTGTAAGGGGGACATAAACCAAAATTTTTCCAAACAAGATATTTTGTAAGATGTTTTGGGTTTTTAGAACCTATTTCATTCATCCATTTATCTACTTGTATTCCTCCAGAAACTTTTACTGTATAAAAATTCTTTTTGCCTTTTTTAGAAGGGGGATAAGAATTAAACGATACTTTATATTCAAATAATTTTAATGAATTGTAGATATCTTCCATTAGTCTCTTTGAAGTGCAAGAGAGATAAATTCTAATTTGGGTGTGGAATTTATTGTTTTTAATAGAATAATTCCTTTGGCAAGAGATAGAGCCATCAGTATCAAAAAACCCTCTCAAGAAGCTTAAGAGATATTTTCTATCATCTTTGATCCATTTTGGAATACTCAATTCTTCCTTTACTCCGCTAGGAATCCCTAAATAATTTAATGGCTTTTCTATCTTTACACTCTCTACCGAAAGCCCATAAAAATTTATTCTTTTGTTAAAAACAATACCAACATTCCTAGAAAATAGAGGCAACATAATCTCTTTATTAAATAATGGAATGATATAATTATCATAATGTTCCTTATCTTCAATTAAGCTTCCCCTTAACTGAAATTTTACTCTTTGAGAACTGCTTCTGTAAGTTAATCCCCCATCACCAAAACTTAGTCCAACCAATTCTGCAGTACAGATATTTCTTTCTATTTCCACATAGATATAACGAACTTGAAAATTTAAATAATTGGGACAATTTAGGAGTAATAAAGAATCTATTTTGCTAAAATTCTGCATATAAAAAGGTTTATAAACCAAAAAAGAATTGAAATTTCGAGACGGCCATAGTAAGTTGGTTCCACCTGTTCCCTTTCCGAACACAGAAGTTAAGCAACTTACGTTGTTATCAGTACTGTCCGGAAAGATGGGAAAATAACAAGCTGTCTTAACTTTTTTTAAAAGTTTAAGTTAAAAATTTCCAAATTAAAAGGTAAGTTTTTTCTTAACTTTTTTATTTTATTTAGAATAAAATTATATTTAATAAATTAAAATTATTAAAAATAAGATAAATAAAAAATGGATTGTATAAAATTTTAAGATTTCTTAAACTTAGCAACTAATTCTAAATGATCTTCTTGTCCAAGGAATATTGCTCTACAGCAGAATCTTTCAAGGCCTAATTCATCAAGAACTTTTTTAGAGCTTTCTCCTTGAGCTACTCGCTTTTTGTATTCTTCCCATAAATGTCCTATTGGCTTTCCACAAGAAAAGCATCTAACTGGAATTATCATATAATTAATGCTGAAAGATTATTTTTAAAGCTTACTATCTTGAATATTTTGAAAAATTTTTGAAAATTTTAAAATTAGAATACAATTTTTATAAAAAATTAAAAAAATAATATATAGGATTACACAAAAATTTAAAAACTGATTTTTATTAAGAAGATGATTAAGTTCAAAAAAGGTGTAACATGACAAAAAAATGTATCTATTGCAAAGCTGATATTACCGACGACAGAGCTCTAGATGTTTGTAATAGGTGTGGTGTTGGAGTTTGGGGAGAAAAAATGTTTAATGCGATTCTAAGAAATATGGGAGAAGCAAATGATAAAGGAGATTTATGTAACTCCAATGTTGCTTTGAATGAACCTCCTGCAAAATTAGGTAATTCTAGAATAAGTTTTATGTAAAAGATAGGTTTTTAAATGGAATTTTTCTGGGTATGATATGACAAACAGAAAACCAGTAAGAACCAGAGGAAAGTTACAATTTAGCAGATATTTCCAGGAATTCAAAGAAGGAGATTTTGTTTCAGTTGTTGCTGAAAAAGCATTAAATCCTTCATTCCCTAAAAGACTTCAAGGAAGAACTGGAAAAATAGAAAAAAGAATTGGAAGAAGCTATGCTGTAAAAATAAAAGATCAAACAAAAGAAAAGACATTTATAATCTCTCCAATACACTTAAAAAAGATAAAGGATAAAGAATAAAATGATAAGAAATACAATTCCCCTAAGTATGGCAGAATCTTTGGAGTATATAGAAAAAGAAAAGAAAGCTGAAAAGCCTGTTGCAGATTTTATAAAGAAATTTGTAAAAATAACTCCAAAAGAAGCGAAAGAACTTAGAAAGAAACTAGAATCATTAAACATAATCAAGCTTAATGATATGAATATCTCTAAAATTATAGATATTCTACCTGAAAAAGCAGAAGAACTAAATAAAATTTTTGTTGATATCAGTTTAGATGAGAATGAAACAAAAAGAATACTTGACACAATTAAAGAATTCAAATAAAGAAAATGGAAAAAGAAGAAAATGCAATAATCTTAGAATATCTCCCAAATGGATATCCTTTGGAGAAAAAAATGATGCCTATAGCACAAGCTATAGGAGAGAAAACTTTAGTTCTGCTTGAACTTGTTCCTAGAAGAGGTGTTGATTTAAAAATAGGAGAGATAGTATACATCGGAGAGGGCAAAAGAGACAAAGTTTATTACATTCTTGGAAGATTACACAGAGAAAAACTTACTGAAAGTGCAAAACACCAATTAGGAGAATTTATAAAGCAAGTTGTTAAAGAAAAAGAGAAGGAATTTGTTGAATTTTTCAACAAGTCTGATGCAATAAATAAAAGAATTCATCAGATAGAACTTTTACCTGGATTAGGGAAAAAACACATGCAGGAAATACTTAAACAAAGAAAAGAAATGGAATTTGAATCATTTCAGGACATGAAAAAGAGAATACAAAACCTTCCTGACCCAGAAAAAGCTGTTGAAAAAAGAATATTCCAGGAGCTAACAAATATAGAAAGATACAATCTTTTTACAAACAAGACACAATAAGAAGATAAAATGGCAGAAAATAAAAATCCTCATATGCAACAACAAGAAAAACGAGAAGAAAGATTAGTTAGAATTTTATCTAAAGATATTGAAGGAAAAATGAAAGTTTATCCTGGATTAACTAAAATAAAAGGAGTTTCTTGGACATTCTCAAATGCTGTGTGTAAGATATTGAAAATAGATAAAAATAAAACAATTGGAACTCTTACTGAAGAAGAAATACAAAAGATTTCTGATTTTATAAAAAATCCAAAACTACCGATTTATATTATGAACAGAAGGAAAGATATTGAAACTGGAGAAGAAAAGCATCTTACTGGAACTGATTTAGATTTAAGAAAAGACTTTGATATAAAGAAACTTAAGAAAATAAAGAGCTACAGAGGATTAAGACATACTTCTGGCTTGCCTACAAGAGGTCAAAGAACTAAAGCTCACTTCAGAACAAATAGAAAGAAAGGTTCAGGTATTAAAAAGAAGGGAGGAGAAAGTGCTACTGCTAAGAAAAGCTATGCTGGTATGAAAAAATAAAATGAAAAACAAGTATAATTTACTTTTAGGACTAGGTTTGATAACCTCTATGGGATTAATTGGATATTCTAGTTACAAAGAGAGCAAAGAAAATATGACTAATGCAGACAAAATTCTATTTGGAGCAGGTTTGGTGAGTTTGGCTACAACATATTCTTATGGAATTGGGAAAAATCCTAATTTAGTGAATATAGAAAAACAAAATAAACTCGAAGAGGGATTAAGAGAGTAAAATGAAAAGAAAACATAAAAGATATTCAAGACCAAAAAGGCCCTTTGATAAAGCAAGAATAGAAGAAGAAGGCGGAATAGTTGAGGAATTTGGACTGAAAAATAAAAGAGAAATTTGGAAAGCTGATGCGAAAATAAAAACAATAAGAGAAAAGGCTAAAAAATTAATTTCCTCTAAACCTGAAGAACAAAAAGCATTATTTGAAAAATTAAACAAAATGGGATTAAAAGTAGAATCTATTTCTTCTGTATTGTCTTTAGATAAAAAAGATTATCTTAAAAGAAGATTACAGACGATAGTATTCACTAAAAAACTTGCTACAACACCTAAACAAGCAAGACAATTAATTGTTCATAAAAAAGTTTTAATTAATGGAAGAGCAGTTAGCACCCCTTCATATATTGTTCCTGTTGAACTTGAAGATAAAATAACTTTAAAAGAAAAAAGGGTTTTAAAAAAGAAAGAAGAAAAAAAGGTAGGAGATGAAGAATAAAATGGAAAAAAAAGAAATAGAAGAAAAAATTGAAGAAGAATCTTCTGAAGAAAGCGAAGAAGAGCAAGAAAAACATGCTTCAAAGAAAAAAGAAAAAGATATAGAAGCTGTTCTTAATATTTACACTTCATTTAACAATACAATTGCTCATGTAACTGACGCGTCTGGGAGGACAGTCTCAAAAGTTACAGGTGGAATGGTTACAAAGCACAGTAGATTAAAAGCTAATCCTACAATTGCTATGTTTATTGCAAAGAGAATTTCTGAAGATATGAAAGATAAAGGAATAAGATCATTATATGTAAGGATAAGAGCTAAAACAGGAAGCACTGGGCCTGGACCTGGAGCTAATGCAATAATAAAGAGCTTATCTAGAGAAGGATTTAAAATAATAAATATATTGGATACAACAAGAGTTCCACGTGGTGGGCCTAAGAAGAAGGGTGGAAGAAGAGGTAGAAGAGTTTAAAACTATAAAATAATATAAGTATAAAATGGAAACAATAAGCAAAACAAACGATAAATACACATTCAAAGCAGAAATAGAAGACAGCTTGATTAACTCAATTAGAAGATATGTTGGACAGATACAAATTGCTGCAATTGATGAAGTTGAAATAGCTAAAAATGATTCTCCTTTATACGATGAAACCCTCGCACACAGATTAGGGCTGGTGCCTCTTAAACAAAGTTCAAAGAAAGAAGGAAAATTGAAATTAAGTTCTCAAGATAAAGGAATTGTTTATTCTGGTTTATTGAAAGGGGATTTTGAAATAGTTTATGATAAAATACCTTTAACCATTTTAAGTGATGGACAAGAGATAGAGCTTACAGCAAGTATAAAGATGGGTAAGGGACAAGATCATGCTAAGTTTTCACCAGGAATATTGAACTATAGACAAGTATCAGAAATTCAAGTAGATAAAGAAATTGCAGAAAAATTAAAGAGTTCAACTCCAAATGTAGAAATAAAACAAAAAGGAGATAAATATACTTTAATAGATGATAAAGAAAAGGAAATAACTGATATTTGCGAAGGTCTTGCAGAGAAATATGGAAAAAAAATAGAAGTTAAAACAAATGGGGAAGTAGTCATATCATTAGAGTCATTCGGGCAGATTGATGCAAAGAGTATATTTACTAAGTCTATTGAAGCACTGAAAAAAGATTTAAGTGAAGTTTCTAAAAAGATAGGTAAATAATTTTTTAGATAATTATCTATAACAACGATTTATTTTAATATTAATATAGATTAATAAGTTAACAAAATTATAATAAATATTCTTTTGGTAACCTAAAATATATGAAAGTATTTTCATATGTTTAAACAAAAAAAAGGACAAAGCTTAACAAGTAAGAAATGTCCTTTTGAAAAGTAATTAGTCCTCAAAAAATAGATCTAAAGTTTTTGCAATGAACCAAGAGATAAATCCTCCTAGCAGGAAAAAGATCATCATTTTAATATGAAAAAAAGCTTTTTCCATAAAAGCTGCATCATCATAGTGAAGATAATCAACCACATTTAAAGCAATTAAGCATATGAAGATAATTGCTGTAACTGTTAAGACTGCTGATAGGATGATAAAAATTAACTTAATTGTCCCCATAATCTTGTCCTCCGATATTTTAGTTAAGAATTAGTATTAGATGGGTAAGAAACATCTTTACTGAAAACTCTCACAAGGGTTGAACTTTAATTATGTTCTCGTATTGAGATAGAAAAGGAATTCTCCATCCATAGACTTTAAGCTTGTACTTCTTATTTGGCTCGAGTTTAGCCTGGAAATCCGAAGAATTGAACTTAAACTCAATAAGAGAATCTGTATTCTTAAAGACTCTTACCTCTCCGTTGTCCAACTTTGTAAAAACAAGGTAAATGTCTTTTCCTTCAGAACTGAATCTTTTAATCTCAAGACTAGTAACTGTAACAATATACTCTCTTCTTTCAATATGGGAGAGATTAATTAAAACCATCCCAATAATGAAAATTAATACAATACCAATAAAACCTTTCATTTTTTTGTCCTCCGATATTTTAGTTAAACTTAAAGTTGTTAATTGTTTTATTCATTCTTTGATTCATCGTTTTCTTGTTCCTCTTTTTTTAGAAAGAAACCAGGTTTATCAGGAAAAGAATTTACTAATCCTATCAAACCAAGCACTATTGCTAAGAATAAAGAAATCAAGAATAAAGATCTAGGGATAGAGATCATCTTCTTTGTCCAAATCAAAGAAGCCTCTGTATTCATTTCCAGAATAGCGTAAACAATTGCGATAAAAATCATCATTGCAATTGCAAAATAAAACAGATACTCTGCTGTTTTAAGAATAATCTTTTGCAATTTCTTGTTTTTCATTTTTTTGTCCTCCGATATTTTAGTTATTAATTAATAATTTTAATTTAGAAATTATATCTTGTTCTGCTTTATGCAGATTATTATTTTCAAAATAAAAGGAAGCTCCCGAGGAAGATTAAAATTTTTTAGGGTTATACAACGAGAGCTTCCAAAATGCAGAAAAATTCATAAAACGCAAGCGCATCATATCAGCCTTGCCCTTGACAACTTCACAAAATCAAATGGCAATCAATACCTGGAACGTTCTCCACGAAGAATAATCTTGTTCTTTGCTCTTTCCTTGTCTCTATCGATTACGTTTTTCTTTTTGTTGAATTTTTTTCTTTTCTTGAGTTTATCGGAAATAGAATCAATAGAATCAGAATCTTTCTCTTCATCTTCCCGAAGATCTTCGTCCTTTAGAATTTCTTTCATAACTTATTCTCCTATTTTAAGAATTAAAAATAAAATAAAAATAGCAATCGCCTCATCTCATCAGCCTTGCTCTAATCAACTTCACAAATGTTGATTTGCTTTAGCTCTAATCAACCTCACACTTCTGCTTTTTTAAAACCGCTTAACAATCACTAAAGGTGAATTGCTTTTTCACGTTTAACACCTCCTTTCTGCATTTAATTTTTAAAAAGAACCCCCGAAGGGAATTAATTCAATCGGGGGTTGCTGGATGGAAATTTGAATCAGTTCTTGTTGGAATTCCACTTGGGCATTTCTTCACTTTCCTGATTGAGGACAAGGAACTTTCCACTGGGATATTCTACCAATGCAGTTGGAATGTTCTCAAAGGGAGGTGTGCCTTTTGGAGATTCTTTCAGAAACCAGATAAGTTCTCCTTGCTCTCTGAGATAAGAATAATCACTCAGACTACGAATCTCAAGTTGAGAATCCTTTTCACCCATGTATTTGCTTTTAAGATAAAGGACAATAGATGGAAATCTGTAAGTAGTTGCATACTTTACAATTGATTCCCAGTCTTCCTCAACTCTGAATTCCAGAGGGAATTTGGAAACATAAAGCTCTGTCTCGTCAAAGAGAACAGTGTTCGGATCAATTTTCACTGTAACAACCTGGCCTGGCTCAAGATTGGAAATCATTGAAGAAAATCCTTTCTCTTTCATGAAATCCTGAAGTGAAATCTTCTCTACAGGCGGAGGAGGCGGAGGAGGTGTAGGTTCAACTTTCTTTTTGCATCCTGCTCCAAGAGCGATGACAAAAATCACGATTAAAAACAAAATCTTTTTCATGTCTTTAAAATTTAAATGTTAATACTAAAAATTATTTCTCAATAAATCATGTGGGAGTTCACCCCAATTTTGAACTGTCTTAATTTTCCCTTTTTTAATTATTGTGAATTATCTGTTTTCTTTTTTAATTGCTCTCTCTAATAGACTGGCTTTTATTAATGCATAAATTGAGATGATAGCGAAATTATCTGAAACGATAAAAAAATCCAGGTAATGAGACTTTGAAGACTTGTAATTGCGCCTAGGCGTATCCGAGGGTAGGCATTTTTAGGAATAGCGATTGAGAGAAATACTAACCCTACAAAAACAAAGATTAATCGATAAGACTATCGTTCAATCTTCTTAAGTTGATCAATTGTTAATTTTTTCATTTTTTTGTCCTCCGATATTTTCGTTAATAATTTTAATTCATAAATTATATCTTGTTCTGCTTTATGCAGATTATTATTTTAAAAATAAAAGAAGGCTCCTGAAAGAGAAAATAAAACAGGAAAAAGGACAGTTCAATCAGGAGCCTTCAAAAATAGAAATGAAAAACAGAAAAACGCAAGCGCATCATATCAGCCTTGCCCTTATCAACAGAACCAAAGAATTATCCTTCAACAAATGAAGAAACTCCGCTAAGAAAGAGAACATTTTCTTTTTTCAACTCAGGGAGACAGTTTTCAGAAATAAACTGGATAAGCTCATCTGGAGGGGAATGATGTAATTGTTTATCAGACAATTCTTTTTTTAAAATCAAAAAGAATTCAATCTGCGACTTAATCTCCTCAACATGGGGATTTTCTGAAATGTACTTTTCCAGATTTTGAATTTCTAAATCAACTAGAGAAGGAATTTCTCCAGGTAGAGAACAATTAAACAAGAGAATGTGAACTGTTGATTTCATCTCTTCATTCTCTCCGCAAATATGTCCTTTGTAATGAGAATAAGGATATTCATTACTCTCAAACCTGTTTCTTGCAGGTACTAAAAGCATCTCACTGAATGAGATTTGTTTGATTTCTTTCATGATAAAATCCTCCTGATATTATTTACAAACTGAAAACCATTCCAGCTGAAAACAGATTATTATCCATCTTAAGCTTATATCCCCCAATATTGATTCTTCCCCAAAGAGTATCCCATCTTATATCCAGGACTAAGTTGTAATTAATACGAACATATGCTCCCACAGCACCTGAAATTCCGAAGCCAGATTCAGTTAGAGAAGAATTGTACTCTTTCTCTTGAATGAATATTGCTCTTGGACCCAATTCAGTGTAAATTAGAAAACCACTTGTTGTAAAATCTCCCCAAGAAAACTTGACAAACCCTCCAACATTAAAGTAATTCAAAGCAACTTCGTATTGTGATTTTCCTGCAAAATCAAAAGAGGCTCCTATTTTAAGATGAGACAACAATTGTTTTTCAAGACCTGCACCAAAAGAAAAATTGGTTCCAAAAAACTCTGCAAGATCATCATCGTTCCATACTTGTATTGAAATCCTCGCAAGTAAATCTATCTTTGAAGATGTTTTTGAAGAGAGTGTTTTTTGGGGAGAAGCAGATGGAATCTCCTCGGAAGTACTTTGAACAGGAAGAGTACTGAAAGTTTCAATCTTTCCATCCTCATAAACGATATGAGATACTTCTGAAAGAGAGATACTTCTTACAGGTCCTTCAAGAAATTCAATTGGCTTATACTTAATTGAATTTTCCTGAATTTCTAGAATCTTGACTTTCATCACAGAGTTGTCCTTTTTTATTATGGACTCCTGAGAAAACAAAGAGGTTGTTGTAAATATCAACCCCAATACCAGAAAAAAAGCTTTTGCTTTCATGACCTTTGATTTTAAAGATTATTATTTTCAAAATGTTTAATAGTAATAGATTGTAAGCTTGGGTCTTTTTGTAAGATGAGGATGATCGCTGCTACAGATTTGAGCATACACTTTTTCTTTGTATGCAGTTAATTCAAACCCATAATTAATCTTTTCTCCACTCACCCAATCTTGAACAACTGGAGTTACATTAAAAGAATACCAAGAATAGATTCCAACATTTGTGAAATAAACGCTTGTTATAAATTCAGTGTAATAATCATCTATCCATTCAGTTGTGAGCTCATTCCAGGAAGTATTTAATTCATAAATTCCTACTTCTGGTATAGAATTGGATTGATTTATTGTAGCTGTTCCATACACTTCCAACTTAGCATAAACAACTGTAGCATTTACAGGTATCTTGCTCATTGAAAATTGAATAAAGGAGTTGGAAATGTTTTTAGAACATCCGATGCTTGCCTGGTCCCAGATCATATATAAAACAGAATCATTCCCAGAATGATCATAAAATTTTTCACAATTTGAACCTATCACAGATAAAGAAACCCAAGCGTCTTTTCCTTCTAATCCTGGTTGAAGAGTGATTGACTTGAGGTCAACATTATTTTCAAGTGAAAGAAGTAACTTTTCCAATTGTTCTTCTCTTTTATCAATCTCTTCAATGTAATCTGCATAATCTCCTAATCCTTTATTGGCAAGTTTAATGAAACAAGAAGGAAGGTCTGAAACAGCTCCACAAGTATAAATTGTTGAAGCAATAATGTAAGAATCCATAAATCTGGTAAATCCATTTTTTACATTTGCATCGTCAAAGAAGTTGTTTGCCATCTTCAGAAAATAATTTCCGCATTTCCAAAGTGCTAAAGGAATTGCAACACCTCCTGAAACAATTGCTGCTGCTCCTGAAACTATACAAGGAATTGCTCCTATAACTCTTCCAGTCCATCTTATGAATTCTGCTCTTGAGAGAGTAGTTGATTTTAAGGGAGAAAGCCAAACAAAATCATTCTCAACTTCTCTTGCAATTTTGAATTCTCCAGAAGGAAATAAAATTCCCACATCTACTTTTTTGCCATTGAAATTATCAAAAACAAAGATAAAATCATCAGCAAAAATAAAATGAGGCAAGCCTTGATCATTGAACTCAACTGCACAATCTTTTCCTGTGGTGAATGAGTGGAATAGAACAGATTTGGGTTTGGAATTTTCTTCGTCAATATAGAGGTATTCTTCTTTACCAACAACCCAATAATCCCATCCAGAAACATCAGCACTTACATCAACTACAGTGAAGTCTGGAAGTTCTTCTTTGATTGATTCCAGGAAGATTGCAACTGTTGTTAGTTTATCGGATTGAACTCCTAATTTCCCTGAATAGATTGGCTCCAGTAATTGCAAAACTTCAAATGTATGAACTCCTTCAGGCACTTCTGAAAAATTGAAGTATCCTTGAGAATTGGTAAAAACAGTCATATAGCCTGGCAACCTTATGCCAAATCCCTTAAGAGGATTGGATTCATTTTTGAGGTAAAGATTTCCATCAAGTTTTCCAAAACCGCTTGGGACATACTCTGGTTCACAGGACACTGCAAAAAGTGCCACAAGTGAAAACAAGACTAACTTTTTCATCTCTTTATTCTTTTAATTGTTAAGTTTTTCTTTTGGGAATTTCGCAGGTTTTGAAATTCCTTTTCTTTCCTGTCTGCCAACACGATTAACATGGGCAAGAAAGGATGGAGCAATGAAATCAGATAAGTTCATCTGAGCTGCTTTTTCAAAGCGACAGTAAGATTTTGATGTTTTCATGATTATTTTATATTAAAGGTTTAAATTAACTCCACAAGACCAAAGATGATAATCTTCTCGCAACATATATGCCCATCCTCCAAAAACAGACCAAGTGCTATTTAATCCAAAAGTCACTTTAGTTCCAAAAAGATGCTCTGGAAGATTCTTTTGAAAATGTTGCAGAACATAATATACTTCTGGTAAAAATTTGTTATTGAAATTATATCCTAATGTAACCTGATGATAGGAAAACAAAAAGGAACACCTATTTATTGAGTTCCCAAAATCCCATCCAAACCAATCCAAAGTCTTGAAACTGAAATTATCCTTATACAATTCAAGGGTCCCAACTGGACCAAGATAAGGAATTCCACGAAGGAATCCAACTGAAGGCCCTATAGAAAACCATTTCCTTGGATAATAAAGGTACATGAACTCTCCGAGTTCATCATTAATGTCTGTTATAAGAACACTTTTATCTTTTTTCCAAGCAAGAGAAAGGGTGTTTCCTTTTGTAAGAGAAGTTTCACCAGTTAAAAATGTTATAGAAAGACCTTCCCATCCAGAGGCATTGATTTTTAAGGTATCTCTGGTTTCATCCTCTTTTTCTGAAGAAGTTAAATTCTGCCCATCTGTTATAAGAGCAAGGACAAAGAAGAGAGCTATTGAGATTATTAGAAAAAGGAATTTTTTTCCACTATTGCTCAATCTGAAAGGTTCGGAAGATTTAATTGTCTTCATGACTTTAGTTATTAAATTATTCTTGTTTGTGAATTTATTTTAAGCATTCTCCTTGTAGAAAGAATAATATAATTGAGAGATTGCAAAATGGGATAAAAGAATAATTATTAAAAATGGCAAAAGGAGAAAGAAATTAGGCACACTAGGAAGTAATTCTTTTATGAACTTCAATGAAATAATTATAGACAATCCATATATAATCAGATATGCCCACAATCCTGCTAAAAGACTGATGAAATAAGAAGATTCTTTTTTCATGAGATTCACCCTTACATTGGAGAAAGAATAAGCAAAGATGTGTGCTGCAAAGAAAGGAAAAACTGTTCCAAGGAACAAGGTAAGGAACTTGTATTTCAGTGTAAAAACATCTGAAATTGTCTGTTTGAAAATTCTTAAAGCTTTCATGACTTTAGTTATTTAGTTATTATTCAGAATATCTTGAATATTCGAGCCTTATTACTATTGCTCTGGAAATAAATCCCAAAATGAGGAAAAAAGAGATAAGGGTAATGAAAATCTGTAATGAAGTTGGCTGAAAATCAATGTTAAGGTAATCAAAAATTTCCTTAACAATCATCTCTATGCTCTGGTGCCAGGGGATGCTTCCTGCAGGATCATATTTTGGCTCTGGATTGTAAGACAAGAAAGGTATATTCAGACAAGGTACAAATATAAGCAGAAAAATTCCTGCTAATGTAAATGATGAGTATATCATTACATTCCAAAAATTAATGAAAAATGATTTCATGACTAAATTATTTTTAAATGTGAATATTCTAAATTGATTTCTGCAAAGAACGTGGAAATTATGTTTATATCTAAGCAGCAGATAAATATCAGCAAAAGGTTTTCTTGTATAAACCCAAGCAGAGAGATAGGGGGAATTAATCCTGGAAATATAATCAAAATATAAAATGTTAAGACAATTAAAAAAGAGGGTAAAAATCCCCAAATGTATTTTGTTTTGTTTCTTTTTGATAATATGCCAAAAATATGGCAAGAGAAGAAAGGAATAAATATTCCAAGGAGAAGTGTTAAAGGTTTATTTTTCAGAATAATGATGTCTGAAAAAAGCTGGTTTAAAGAATCTTTTGCTTTCATAACTTTAGTTATTAAATTGTTATTAATTTTAATGAGTTATTTCTAATCTTTTAGTTTGTTTTTTGTTGTTTTTCTAAGTTTTTTATTGAATGAATTATTAAGTGTTTTATCGACGGTATTTTATGGTATTTCAGGGTATTTCAGGTGAAATAATGTAATGGTTATTACTTATAGTAAGTAGAAGTTTTTTGTTTTTCTGTGCTTTTTTATGATTTATGCAATGTCTTGTGCGACAGCGCAGGTATTTCACATTGTTTAAATCAACAAAGTGAATTTCAAATCAAATGTATACAAAATCTTTTATTTTTTTAGCAGAGTAATTTCGTTTTATTGAAATTTTGTGTTCTGTTTTTATTGCGTTCGATTTTGTGTGTATTTGAAATGGTGTGTGTTTTGTTGTTTGTTTTAATTTGGTGAATATGATTTACTTTTATCCCTAATCTTGGATTAAGTTCTATTTAATCTGATTATTTTTCTCCATCCTTTTTCGCTTCTTTCTTCATATACTTTAATCTTCCCTTTAGACAATAGATTATTTTTAGCTATGTTTCCTTTTCTTGTAGAAAGTCCCATCTTTCTATAAATTTCAACTGTATTTAGAGTGTGATTAGGATTGCTTCTAAGAAAGCTCAAGAAAGTTTGTTCATCAGAAGATGCCAATGAATCAATTTTATTATTCACAAAAACGGTATGAGGATTGCTCATTGTAGGAGTTACATAATTATTAACATCTATTGAAATATCTGTTTTGTTGTTAGATAACTTAGTCTCTCTTATTGAATAAAGATAATCTTCTTTTGTTATAACTTTTTCAAGAAAATAATTTGTTGCTAGAAATATATCTGATTCCTTGTAGAGTTTTTCTGAAAGCCCTTGCTCTAAAATTTTTTCTGCTTCTTTTATTGAAAGCCCTCTTTCTTGAACTTGTTTTTTTATGAAATTATAAAGAACTTGTTGAACACTTGTTAATTGGGAAAGGTTTCCTGAAATATTATCTGTTATCTCTACTTTAATTTTTTTATCCTCATTATCTTCAGGTATTCTGGATATTTCAGGCATTTCTTGTATTTCAAATTGCAACTCAATCTGAGGATTATCCCCCATTAATGCTTCTCTGAATTCATGGTCGCTTTTTTCAACTTCAATTCCTTGAACAACACAATCCATTTTAGAAGTTATTTTTTCATCAGATATTGTGTAATTTCTTAAATCTGTGTAAGGAACTTTAATTAAAAAAGGGTTATTGTATCTTTCTGAAAGTTTGACAACAGCATATCCTACTGGAAGCTGGGTGAATATTTCTTTTTTCTCAGGTAATTGCATTATAGAACTTATATCGTAAACATCTTGGGGTAATTGCTGTTGAAATGCAATATGACAAGCACTATTTCCCTTTACAGTATCGCTTAATTTTGAAATATGCTGATCTAAACAAATTAAACATGTTCCGTATTCCCTCATTTCTCTATATATCATATCTGTAACAGATTCTGAAACAAAATATGTCTTGCCTTTAAGGAAGATATTGTGAGCTTCGTCAACTAAAATAGCGTGGTTAAACCCTTCGCTCACCTTTTCTGAATTTGCCTTTTTTAATTTAAAAATATAAGTTAAGATATATTCTGCAAAGAATTTCTTTTCTACATTGCCCAAAGAATTCAATTCAAAAATGACTCTTTTATCGAATAATTCATCAACTGACAGGCTTTTTTTACCGTCGTAATTTATTACTTTTCCGAAATCTCCAAAAGTAAGCACTGTGGCAATTCTAAGAGCACTTTCATACCATGTTGCTTCTCTGCCTCTTGCTTCCTTTGCTTTTATTTCAAGCATTCTCTTTATATGTTGCCAATTTGGATAATGTTGTGAACCTTTGTAAACTCCCCATCCTTCAAAAACTTCATCAAGAGTTTCTAAAAGAATTTTATGAACTCCAAAAGAAACACAAAAACTTTCAGTTAGCAAATCACATAAAGTGTTTATCCATTCTTTAGGTGAAACTCCTTTTGGAGGAATGTTAATATTTGTTTTAAATAAGTTGCTTATTGAATCATTTCCAACTGTAAAACACATAACAGATGGATCAGAATTAATTAAACTTCTAAAGCTTTTTTTCCAGTCAAAAACTAAAAATGGTTTATCTTTTTCTATAAACTTCTGAAGAATGTTGAGCGCAAGAGTTGTTTTTCCTGAACCACTCATTCCGCTTATACAAACGTGTCTTGGCCAGTCCTGCTCTCTTAATGCAAAAGGAAATAATTCCTTGTTAGCATAAATTACTTTAGAAAGCTCGTATTCTCCTGAAACAGCACTTTGTTCTGGAGGTTCAAGCAAAACTTTCTTATCTAAAAATTGTCCTAAATATCTTTGATATAATACACTTAAAATTTGAATTATTTGATTTCTTTCTTCTGGAGACTCAGACATAGAATATCTGAAATAAAGTTCATCAATTTTTCTTCCAAGTATTGGTTTAAGTTTGGAACTTATTTCTTCAATTGAAAGTGATTTTTGATAAGTCATTTTATTTTATTTTTTTGATTTAGTTAAATATTTAGGATAGTTGGAAACATCTCCCCCAATATCTCTTAAAAAACTTAATTCATTTGTATAATTATACTGAAGATTTTGTAAAACAGACAATTTATTTAATCTAAAATCTTCGCAAATCTCCCTTAACCTAGAAGAATCTTCCTCTAAAGAAGACACATATTCATAGGAACCCCTTAATTCTTTTAAGAGTTCTTTAACTTCACTTATCATCCATTTACAAACTTGTCTGTCTTGTTCTCTATTCCCATTATTTGCTTCTATAAGTATAAAACTAGAAGATCTTTTTAGGTTTAAGTCCATTTTAATCTTCCTCCATTAAAATGTTGTTTAATTCTTTGATTCTGCCTTCTTTTTCACTTAATTCTTTCTCATAGATTCTAAGTTCTTTCTTTAATAGGGCAATATCTTTCCAACAGTCTATTTTTTCATTTAATTGTAATTCAGAGATTTCAACTTTCTTGTTTCTTAATGCGTTTTTCTCTATAAGTGCTTCATTTTGGCCAAGCGCTCTTAATGTGCTTTCATTTGTAAGAATTAAGTTGCTTATTTCAGATTTTATTGCTTCTCCTTCTTTTATAAAATCTAAGCTTAATTTCTTTCTTTCTTCAATAAGTTGTTTTATCTCAGAAATAGCTTTTCTTAAAGAAACAACTCTTTCTTGTCCAACTACATCTAATGTTCCCTTACCTGAAAAACCAGTTATTTCAGGTCTTTCAAGTTCTTTTAGTGAATTAAGGTTAATCCCTTTTATTTCCATTATTCTATAGTAGTTACAAACTTTATAAACCTTTTCATTTTATACCTACTTAGTAGTTACATCAAATTAAAGATAAAGGTTTTTATAGAGCCAGATTTTGGTAAGGCTGTAATCTGCGGATATGCCGGAGTGGTCAAACGGGGCAGACTCAAAATCTGCTGGCT
>CAZNIA010000011.1:0-21992 GCA_964572995.1 Candidatus Woesearchaeota archaeon | reverse complement strand
GAAAATTAATAAAAAAGAAGATAACAAGATAAATGCTCTTTTAATTAAATTAGTTTAATTTGGTTTTACATGTTTATGTTGAATCAAACTAAACACTACATAAAACACTACAAACTGGATTACAAAGAGAGTAATGTTAGATGCAGAAAAAAAATTAAGGGAATCATACAGATAAACAAAATTAACTAAAAAATCAGGCAAGATATCTGTAATATCTTTAACAATAAAAAATACCAAAAACCAAATTAGAAAAGAAAAAACTATCCCAAAGAGTATTTTCAATTTTGTTGGTCTGAAGTTCATAAATAATAAAATATAAAGAAGTTTATAAAAATTACTTCTTCTTTAAAATTCTTCTTATAATTAGCGGAGAAACTACAAGAGAAATTAAAACAAAAATCCAGGTTTCACCATTCCAGAAATAATAAGTCTGCAAAGTTTGAATTAATGAAATCTTTCTCCAAAAGAAGTTCATTAAAGTTTCAAACAATATTGTTAGTAGAATCCAAATTGAACTCATAGTAATAAGTTGTTTTTTAGAAAAATTTTCTTTAGAATTTCTAATAAAAAAGAATATCGCAATAAAAAAGAAGAGTATTGCTGTTATTGAACTTATTTGATGAGCCCAAATGCCTATATAAGGCTCAAGCAGAGGTTTATAAGTCAATTCTCTTATTGTGGCATTAATTAATGCAATAATTAACAATACAAACCAGAATAAAATTGCTTTAAAATAAATTTTTCTCATCTCTTACATAAATATACTCCATTTATAAAATTAAAGTTAACGCCCCGGCCGTAAATTCAACCTAAGGTTTAACTTAGTGACAGATTGGTCGAAGAAGGACAAATAGGAAATAATTTATACCCTAATTTATTAAATATTCCATGGAAAAAGAGTACTCAGATAAGACATCGATTATAAAATTTTATGTTCTTATGATTTTAACTTTTGGTCTTTATTTTTTCTATTGGTATATCTCTAATGTCCATAAAATAAAAAAGCATTCAAAAAAGGATATTATGGTCTGGTGGCAAACATTTGGTATTTTTATACCATTAGTTAATTTTTATTTTGGATATGAATACTTTAAATTAATAAAAGAAAATTCTCAAGAAGAAAGAATTCCAGTTTCATGGAGCCCTGGATGGTTATTAGTAGGATATCTCTTTCTCTTAGCATTAAAGAATTATTCAGCTGAGTTTATATTAATTAATCCTGGACTATTATTATTTTTATTATTTAATATAATAAGTACTTTAATCATAGCATATCCGCTTGAAATTGCTCAAGATTCTCTTAATGAATATTTTGAAAAGAAAGAAAGGAAAAAGAAATTAATAGTAAAAAAACTTCCATCATTTGAAGAAATAATCTTTGTAGTTATATCCTGGTTAGTCATTTATGGTCTTTCTACATTAGCATAATTATTAATTGTAGTCATCCTACCGATTTCAACGTTTAACCAAAAAAAGATAGTTTATATTAATCTTATTTACACCGAGTTTAATAGAATTCTCGTTAAATGAGGAGTTTCAAGTTTTTTTTAAAACCCTAGGAGAAAGGTAAATTTTATTGAAAACTCTGGATAAACACGCCTTAAAAAGAAGCGGTTATATTCCGCTTAAGCCTATTTTTATCTAATTGTTTATAAATAGGATACTCTTAAGAATAGTATGATAAAGAAATTCTTGGATAAATTAAAGAATAAACCTTTAGCTTCAGAAGTAAAATTGCCTGTAAATGAAGAACAAAATCTTCTTTGGGTTAAAAAAGAAGCTAAAGTTATTAAGGAAGCAAGAAAAGAGGCACAAAAGGATATAGGCTATTTTATTGATAATTTAACTAAATTTGTTAATTCTCCTAATTGGATTTTTTCTATTAAAAAACATTTTGTTAATGATAATCAGCATGAACATATGTGGATTGCAGTTAAATCATACAAAAACGGAATATTTTATGGGACTCTTAATAATAAACCTCTAATAATAAAGAGTATGAAATTTGGGGATAATCTTGAAATCCCTAAGAAAGAAGTTGATGATTGGATGTTTTTTGACCCAAGAATAAACTCTAATGTTGGAGGATATTCTGTAATAAAATTAAAAGAATTAAGAAATAATCTTCAAAAAACCCAAAAATGATGGTTTATATTAATATTATTTAAGAAGAAGTTATGCTCTTATTTATACCTTGAATCTTTTGATAATAGAGAATATTTATTAATTGCTTTAAGTGCCTTCAAAAATCCTTTCACATTAATAATTTGACACATATACTTTTTGTCTTTTGTCTTAACAATGATAAATTTGTATAAAAGAAGCATTCCATATCCTGTCTTTACTTCTTTATTTACAATTTTAATAAATTTTATTCTATCCCATTTAACAAAAATAAAACAGTTAGTCACCTTGAAAGATGCTCTTTTATTAAATCTAACATCATGCATATATATTCCATCTCTTTTAAGCATTACATACTTTATCAAAGAATAACGAATTAATTCAAATAAGATATATAGAAGAAATATCCAATAAGCTATTTTTATAAACATTCCTTCTCCTTCTGCTGAAATAAAATAAACAAAAATAAAAAGCAAAAAGAAAATTAAAAGAAAAAGAAATCCTAAATACTTTCTATCTCTCCAAATAACTTCTTTTCTATGATTTTTCATAATTATTTATAGATATCAACCTTAAATAAATTATTCTACTAGTTCACCTTCCCTTCTCAGCACCAAACCATTTAGTTAAACGCTTAGTTAGAAAACTGAACCATTTCTACGCATAGTTATTCGTTTTATGTAGCTATGTTAAACCTAAGGATTAACGCCCCGGCCGAAAGTGTTACACTTTTTATAACAAAAAGTGTAATAAATTATGTAATAAGAAATATAAAATTAAAGAAGGAATTAATCGATATCTGTTCTTTCATCCTCTTTTTTATGTTTTTGTTACTTTATTTAGTTATTTATATTTTGAGTTCTTGTCTAACAAGCGATATTTATTTAATTTTCTTAAAGCTATGATAAATCCTTGAAAATCAAAAATTGTTCCAGTATACTTTCTTTTATCTTTTGTCTTTATTATAAGCTCTTTATGATATGCTGAATACTTTCCAGTTGAGACATATTTTTCTACAATTAATATATTTAATATCTCAGCCCAATTTAAAAAAGATCCTTTATATAAAAAGTAGTCATGAATAAAAATGCCTCTCTTTGTAATATAGATTCTTTGAAATCTAACTACTCTATAAATAAGATATAAATATGGGATGAGTAAAATTAAATAAATAATTTTTGTTAGATATCCGCTAGTAATTAATGTGAGATATACAAAAAGAAAGGCAAATAAGACTGGAATAACTACTAATACTAGCATCTTGAATTTGTCTTTCCAAATAAAATGTTCTCTTCCTTCTTTTATAACATTCCACAATCTCAATAAAACCCATAAAGAGAATACAAACTCTATAATTAGAAAAATTAAATCATATTTGTCTTGATTCTTTATCATAAGTAAAAAATCTTCAACTGAATTTGCAAGAATCCAAGTAACGCGAGGAATCATATAAACCCAAAATAAGAAAAATAATATCCCACAAATAGGAAAAATAAGATTAAACTTAGGTAATTTTTTCTTAATAACTAAAATAAGTATAACTATACTAAGAATTGCTATTATTCCTATAATTACAAAGTTCATATAAGTCCAAGGGCCAAATTTAATAGAATGGCCCATCAATTGACTTGTTTTTGCAAAATGTCCAGAGAGCATACCCACTATTTGATTAAAAGAAAGAAAACAGATTAACCCGTAAAATACTGTTAAAAAAGCTCTATATTCTGCTTTGCTTTTGTCATCGTTTACTATTTTCATATTACCTTAAATATACCTCCTTTAAACATTATACCCATAATTAAAACTATAAAAGAGAATATTAATCTAAAAATTCCTGACGCAACTGCAGCACCATTAGTTATTATACCTGTCAAAAAGATACTTCTTTTATACATAATGGCTTTAAACCCAGAATAAAGTAAATACGAACTAAACTGAATAAGTAATAATACCATAAGGAATTGCTTTTCTAATAGATTAGAGTACAAGAAAATAGAGATTCCAAAATATATTAGGGTATAAATGAATATTTGTAAGTTAACATGTGAAGAATTTCTATTCTTAATTTTTCTATCAATTATTTGATTTACAATTCCTTTTCCAAAAGATTGACCAATGCCAATGGAACCAATAATATAAATTATGATTAAATCTAAACTGGATTTAACAAAAATTACTGGAGATACAAAGATTAGAGTAATAAATAGAACAAATAATTTTTCTTTCCAATATTTCCCTTTTCTATCCATATCTATTTTACTATCCATTCTTCTTTTTTAATAAATTTATTTTTATCTAAATAATCTATTATATCTTCTACAGAATTAAATTCTTGCCTTAATTCTATTAAACAACCTCCTTCTTTATCTCCTGGATATTCAGAATTATATTTTTCTATAGTTAAAACATAAGTTTCTTTGGGGTATTTATCTTTTATTTCTTTAATAATATCTAGTCTCCAAAATTCTATGTCTATATTGTAGACTATATTCCCTTTATCTTCTTTTATACAGAAGAATACTCCTTTACCACTAGATAGTCTTCCTTTTAATCTGTTTAGGGTATATTTTTTCATTTTATGTATTAACTGTTCTTAATAGGATATTCTTATGAGATTTAATAATTTCCAATATCTGCTCCAAAAATTTAGAATTGAGAATAATCTTGGATTTTTCAAAATTTTTCCATATTAAAAGTATTTTTTCTTTAGAGTCAAACCTACCCAAATCTCCATATAAAATATCATCAAAAGCATCTAGATTCCTACCAAATCCTATAAAATTATCTGTTAAAACCATTTGCAGTTCATTATAAAATTCTTCAATATTTGAAAAGTTATTTCCATCTATTATAAACTCTTTAATTGGAATTTGCTTTTTCATATTTATTCTAACAAGCTAAACTTTTTAAGATTTATTCTAAAAGTATATTTACATATAAAATAAATACGCCCTTTCACAGCATCAAACCATTTAGTTCAACGCCTAGTTAGAAAACTGCACCATTTCTACGCATAATTATTCGTTTTATGTAGCTATGTTAAACCTTAGGATTAACGCCCCGGCCGAGATTCGAACTCGGGTCACCGCCGTTTTCCATCATCTTAAGAAAAATAAGATGATTAAAATTTATTGCCTGCCTTAGAGAAGGCTGGAATTATTATCTCATCGATTGAATTCCGGCATGATTTGAGAAGGCGGAATTCTTGGCCTCTGAACTACCGGGGCATTATCCTTTCTAAGTAAAATTAACCTATTTAAATTCTTTTTGTTAGAGAACCCTATCTCTTTTACATACCTATTCACATCATTTTTGCTTGTAAGAAAGATTTGCCTTTCTTTAATTATCTTAGAAGGGGAAAATCCAAGAATAATTAATCCCTCCCTAACATCAGTTAATAAATTAGGGATATAACTTGTATAATTTATTCTTAAATTCCTATTTTTCTTAGAGATAAGATGAATAGACCCATCTGTATCAATTAACCCTTTAATGCACCTTAATAAAAATGATTTATCCTTCTTTATCCAATCTGGAATACCCTGATTATTTATTTTTTTATTTCCGGGAAGAATTCCATTAGAGACAACAAATTCAACTACTTCCCTTCCGTAAACCTTATAATAAGCAGAATTTTCATCTCGAGAAAAGAACAAGCTACCTTTTAAATTGAAAACTTTCTCAAAAATAGAAGGAATGTATGAAGAAATAAAATCCTTATCTGTATCTGAATTACCCGCAATTATTAATGAGTAACATCTTACTTTCTTACCTCTAATGTATTTCTGGACATGTCCATCTCCCAAAATAATGCCAAAAACTTCTGCCAAATCTCCATTAAAATTTATTCTACCTATTTTTTTAATATTCTTAGGAGAATTTATTCCTCCTTTTGATCTTCCCCAATCATCATCCACCTTTTTAACTATATGCTTATCAAAAGAGACTCCAGAAATCTTACACAGTTTTAAATAATTAAATTCCCCTAGGGTTACACGTTCATTTTTCAAATCATTTCTTAGATAATTTTCATTAATCTTTAAAATCCGAGAAAGCTCTCTCCAAGAAGAATCCTTTTTAGCTAACAAAATTAATTCCTTCTGCTTTCCTTTTTTTAATATAATTCTCATAATTAATACAAAGACAAATCATTTAAATATTTTATTTGCCACTAAACAATCACATACCTTAAAAACATTATCTTATTAGAAATACCATGGCTAAAAAGAGAGGAAGATATATCACTTCAACACCCAAAAGAAGTTTCATTAAAGCCTTCACTTGGGAAACAATGTCTTTTATAATAACTCTGGTTGCAGTCTATATTCTTTACAAAGATATAAACATATCTTTAAAGTTTACACTAGCTCTTACAATAGTTAAAATAATATTTTTATATGCTCATGAAAGAATCTGGAAAAAAATAATGTGGGGGAAAGTGTATGCCAAATTCGATTCTAGTATTTAATGTTGGAAGTTCAAGTATAAAGTACAGCTTGTTTGAAGATTCAAATTTATTGGAATCAGGAAACAAAGAAAAATTAAAATCCAAAGAAGATTACAACAAAGCATTAGAAGAAATATTCTTGAAATTTGCAGACAAAAGAATAGACTTTTTAGCTCATAGAGTTGTTCATGGAGGAGAATTAAAACAAACTTCTCTTATAACTCCAGAAGTTAAAAAGAAAATAAAACAATTTTCAGAATTCGCTCCGCTACATAACCCAAAACAATTAATGGTAATTGAACTTTGTGAAAGATTCAAAAAACCACAGTATGCTGTTTTTGATACAATGTTTTTCGCAGAACTACCAGAAGTTGCAAGAACTTATGCTATCCCTAAAAAAATAACTGAAAAGCATAATATAAGAAAATATGGTTTTCATGGATTATCTCATGAATACGTTTCCCAGAATTTAAAAGGAAAAACAATAACCTGCCATTTGGGTTCTGGTTCAAGTATTTCAGCTATACACAACAATAAACCATTAGATACAAGCATGGGCTTAACCCCCCTAGAAGGAATAATGATGGGAACACGTTCAGGAAGCATAGACCCCGGAGTAATACTCTTCTTGCAAAAAAAGAAATACAATGTTGAAGATGTTCTTACAAATCAATCAGGATTAAAAGGAATATCTGGATACAATGATTTTCGAGATATTCTTAAAAATATGGATACAAATAAAGAATCTAGATTAGCTTATGATTTATTTATATACAGAACCATAAAAGTTATAGGCTCTTACATAACTGTATTAAATGGATTAGATAATTTGGTGTTCACAGCAGCAATAGGAGAAAATGTTCCAAGATTAAGGCAAGATATTTGCAATAACTTGAAATTTGCAGGAGTCAAATTAAGCAAAAAAAAGAACAACAACAATGAAAAGATAATCTCTTCTATATTCTCAAAAGTTAAAGTTTATGTAACTAAAACAGATGAAGAAAAGATGGCAGTTGAGGAGGTTTTGAAAGTTTTAAAATGAACAAGGATGGACAAATGCAAATAACATTTAGCATGATTTTTTCAATAATATTAATAATATCATTTATTGCTTTTGCTATCTATGGTATTGCGAAATTTTTAGCCTTAGCTAGATTTGCAAATATTGAAACTTTCAAAGACAATTTTCAAGAAAACGTTAATGGTATATGGAATAGTCAATCATATAATGATGTCTTGGAATATAAACTACCAAATAAAATAGAACAAGTGTGTTTTAAAGAGGATGAATATGAAAATATGTACTTTATACCAAGTATATATGAAGGAGAATCAATAAATAACATTGATATGGAAAAAACATTATCTAGTTCAAATGAAAACCCAAAATCATTATGTATTAATTCTATTAATGGTAAAATAAATATAAGAATACAAAAAGAAATGTATGATAAAAATGGAGTAACAATTTTGAAATGAGATTACAAAATATAAAAGTTCCAATAGAAATATCTGCAAGACATATTCATTTATCTAAAGAGGATTTTGAAAAACTATTTGGAAAAAATAAAAAATTAGAACCAATAAAAAAACTCTCTCAACCAGGAGAATTTGCATCTAAAAACAAAGTAGAAATAATAAATGGAAAGGAAAAATTAAATGCAAGGATATTAGGGCCATTAAGGGAACATTCTCAAATAGAAATGTCTTTAACTGATGCATACACATTAAAATTAAATCCTCTACCTAAAGTAAGACTCTCAGGAGATACACACGGAACAACAAACATAACTGTTAAAGGGCCTAAATCACAAATAAAAATACCAGCTATAATTGCCCAAAGACATCTACATTGTTCAGAGGAACAAGCAAAAAAACTAAAACTCAAAGACCACCAAATTATATCTATAAAAATACCAGGACAAAGAAAAACTACATTCCACAATATTCTTGTAAGAATCTCTAAAAAATATGATCTATCTGTACATTTAGATACAGATGAAGCAAATGCTGCAGGTATTTCTGAAAAAACTTTTGGTGAAATAATTAAATAAAAAATATACCATAAAATGCAAGAAGCACATTTCAAAGAAATTATGGAAGAATTAAAGAGATTATATCCTTCTACTGACAAGACAACTTTAAATAGAATGAGAACAAAACCAGATCCGTTCAAGGTTTTAATTTCCTGCCTTCTCTCACTAAGAGCAAGAGATGAAAACACTGAAAAAGTTTCAAATCAATTATTTCAAGTTGTTGATACTCCAGAACAACTTGTAAAAATTCCAATACCCACGCTAGAAAAAATTATTTTCTCTTCAGGACATTACAAAAAGAAAGCACGCGTTTTACAATCAGTTTCAAATGAATTAATAACAAGATTCAATTCTCAAGTTCCAGATAAAAAAGAAGAATTACTAAGTATAAAAGGAATAGGTCCAAAAACAGCAAACATAGTTTTAGCTTTTGCATTTAATCAACCAGTTATACCTGTGGATACTCATGTTCATAGAATACCTAATAGACTTGGATGGGTTCAAACAAAAAAACCAGAACAAACAGAACAAGAGTTAATGAAAATTCTACCTAAGATTTATTGGGCAGATGTTAATGCCATCTTTGTTCAATTTGGAAGAGATATTTGCCAACCTGTTTCTCCAAAATGCTCTAGTTGTCCCATAAACAAATATTGCAAAAAAATAGGTATTGAAAGAAGTAGATAAAACAGTTCAATAATCTTTAAAACCATTCAAAAACAAGAATATTTATGCTTGAACAAAAAATAAAAGAAATAGAAGATGTTATTGAAAAGAAAAAAGAGAATATAAGAAAAAATACAAGTGTTCAAGAAAAGAAACTTGATTTTGTAAAACACCTTTTTTATGAAAATTACAAAATTATGGCAGAATATGTTAAAAAAGAAAAAGTCTCAGTAGAAGATGCATTTAATGATTTAAGAACAATAGTAAATGGATTATCTACTCCATTACATATAGAAGCAAATGATGGAAAAACATTTACTTTAAATGAAGTAAATGAACTTCTTTCAGTTAAATTAGGATATTATCAAATATATGGAGATATAAATACAAATAATCAAGAGCCAATTGAACAATGTTCATTAGAACTAACTCCTAAAGGTGAAAAAATTTACTCTGAATATATGAATTTAGAATAAAATAATTCTCTTACAAAACCTTTATAAATAGTTTTTATCTTTTCTCATTCATGAAACGATCAAGTAGAAGATGGAAAAAAGACGGCCAAATGAGATGGAAATGGCAAAGAAAAAGGCTAAAGAAAGAAAAGCATAAGCGTAAGCTCAAGAGAGGCTAATTCTAAATAGAATTACATTAAAATTCTATATACAAATGTAAGTATGCCCAATAAGAACAAAATTATTCCAGATATCTTATTTAATCTTTTTTCACTCACTAAATTAGCTAATCTAGAAGAAAACAAAGCTCCTAAAATCCCTCCAACAACTGCAAATATTAAAAGTTCCCAATGGAATCCCATTGCATCAATTCTAGGTATGTGAGCAATTGAACCAAAAAGAGCTATAAAAAACATAACAAAAATTGAAGTTCCAATAGCATGATGAGTTTCAAAATTAAAAAAGAAAACCAAAAGCAAGAATATTGCTATTCCTCCTGCACCCCCGAATGCTCCTCCAAGTAAGCCAACAAAAAATGCTAAAATCATCCCTATAATGAATTTGGTTTTAGAATAGTCTTTTCTACTGTAAACTTCTTTAGGTCCAACTTTCCTTTTATAAATCAAAATACCTGTAAATGCAGTGAGTAAAGAACTTATCCATAAAAGATTAGTATTTGGAAGAAACTTAGAGAAATAACTTCCTAAAACTGCTCCAACAACTGCTGGAATTGCTAAATAAAAGCCAGTCTTAAAATCAATGTTCTTAAACTTTCTATAAACAAATATTGCAAGTAAAGAAACAAAAGCATCAACAGCCAAACTTACACCAATTAAAGCAAAAATACTATAATTAAGAAAAAGCAAAACAAAAGGTATAAACACTACAATTGCTGAAGCTCCAACTAAACCAGTTATAGCACCAGTAACAAAGCCTGCTAAAAGGAAGATTAAATATGATATTGTCACCACATTTAGTATTATGAAAAAGGCTTATTAAATTTAATTAAATCAACAACAATTCCAAAGAATACATGAATATTTTAGCACAATAACCTTTATTAACCAACAATATTTTTTCAACTAATGGTGAGCTCTATTTGGACAGAAAAATACAGACCTTCAAGATTTTATGAACTTGTTGGTCAAGATGACATAGTAAAGAGGGTGGAAGGATTAACAAATTCTATGAATATCCCTCATTTATTGTTTGCAGGACCTGCAGGAACAGGTAAATCCAGCCTAGCATTAATAATTGTAAAAGAATTATATGGTACTAGCTGGAAAGAAAATTATCTGGAACTTAATGCTTCTGATGAAAGAGGAATAAATATAGTAAGGGAAAAAGTAAAAAACTTTGCAAGAACAAAATCAATTGGAAATGTTCCATTCAAAATAATCTTTCTTGATGAAGCAGATGCGTTAACTCCAGAAGCTCAACAAGCACTAAGAAGAACAATGGAAAATTATTCTTCTACATGTAGATTTATACTCTCTTGCAACTACAGCTCAAAAATAATAGACCCTATTCAATCACGTTGTAGTATTTTCAGGTTTAAACTTTTAGAAAAAAAAGACATTGAAAAATATATCTTAGACATTTCAAAAAGAGAAAATTTAACAATAAAACCAGAAGCAATAGAAATATTATATGAAGGAAGTGAAGGAGATTGTAGACGTGCAACAAATCTTCTTCAAGCAACAGCCTCAATCTCTCCAAACATAACCCCAGAATTAGTTTCAACAATAATCTCAAATGCTAAACCTAAAGATATCAAAGTAGTATTGGATTATGCTCTTGCAGGAGATTTTCAAAGGGCAAGAGAAAAGCTGCTTGATGTTATGATTAAAGAATCAATTTCTGGACAAGATGTAATAAAAGCTATACAAAAAGAAATCTGGAATTTGCCTGTTGAACCAGAATTAAAAGTAAGGCTTACAGAAAAAACAGGGGAATCAGAATTCAGAATTGTTGAAGGAAGTGATCCGTTTATACAGCTTCAAGCTCTTCTTGCAAGTTTTGTACTTGCAGGTTTAGGCAAGGAGTAAAAATGGAAGAAGATTATCAAAAATATTTTGAAACTAAGAAAAACTATCATCCAAAAGCTATCTCTAAATACTTGAAGATACAAGAGGATATATTAACCCTTTCTGAAAGAATAAGAGATACAGCTAATTATACTTTATCTGGAGAAATATCTCCAAACAATGGTAAAAAAGAAATATCTGATTTAATTAAAACAATAAATAAACTAAAAAGAAATTTTGGATAAAATTAAAATGTCACCGTGGGTTGAAAAATACAGACCAAAAAAGTTCCAAGATATAAAAGGACAAAACGAAGTAATAGAGAAAGTAAGGAAATTCTTAGAAGAATTCCACCATAAAGGTTCCAAGAAAGCAATTGTTCTTCACGGCCCTCCTGGAACAGGTAAAACAACAATTGCACATGTAATTGGAAAAGAAACAAATTCTGAAGTTTTTGAATTAAATGCTTCTGATTTACGTGATAAAAAAAGACTTGAAGAAGTTTTAAAACCTGCTATGGAACAACAATCACTTATAAAACAAGGAAAAATAATATTAGTGGATGAAGTGGATGGAATCTCAACTGTAGATAGAGGAGGATTAAGCGAATTTATAGAACTAATCGAATACACTCATTATCCTGTTATAATAACTGCAAATGATATCTGGGATAAAAGTTTAAATCCATTAAGAAAAAAAGCAGAATTAATTCAGTTAAAAAACATAGATTACAGAATAATAAAAGAAGTTTTAGCAGATATTTTAAGAAAAGAAAAGTGTTTTATTGAAGATTCAGTTCTTACAAGAATAGCAGTTAAAGCAAAAGGCGACTTAAGAGCTTCTATAAATGATCTTCAAACAATATCAAAACTAAAAGATCTTTCAAGTATTGATTTTGATGAAAGAAACAAAGAAGTGGATATTTTTAATGCATTAAAAATGATTTTCAAAGAAAAAGCAACTGATGATACCTTGAAAATATTTGATTCTGTTAAAACCCCTATTGACGAAATAATTCTGTGGGTAGAAGAAAATATTCCTTCAGAATACAAAGGAAGAGAACTTGCAAGAGCATATGATCTCTTAAGTAAAACAGATATTTTCAGAGGAAGAATCTACAAACAACAATACTGGAGATTTTTAGTTTATGAAAATATTTTCTTAAGTTATGGAATAGCTTCATCTAAGAAAAATCCCAAGACAGGATTTACAACATATAAGAAACCAACAAGAATATTGAAAATATGGATGAACAATCAAAAAAACATTAAAAAGAAATCAATCGCAATAAAATACGCAGAATATGTTCACATAGGACAAAAAAGAGCAATAAGAGAATTTCCTATAATAAAACAAATAATTAATTCAAATCCAGAAATACCTAAAGAATTGAAGTTAGATGAAGAAGAATTAGAATATCTTAAAACTTAATTTTCTTTCTCTGCATTTACAGTATAAGAAAAAATTTCTGCAGTCTTCCAAGCATTTCTATTTAATCCTGCCTTAACAGACAAATTTTCTAAAAATTCTATCTTGTCTGGTATTTGCTCCCAAACTTGAGGTAAAAAAGTTGAAGAAAAACCTCCTTTCTTGAGAATATATCCTTTTCCAGGATTAATTCTCATAAGTAAATCTTTTTCATTAATTGATTCTATTTTTTTAGGAAGAGAAAGAACAGATATTTCAATTTTAACTTTATTGAATTCTTTTTCTGTTAATTTGGAGAATCTAAAATCATGAACAGCTGCATTTATTGCATTTTCTTGAACATCTTTCCATAATTCTCTTTGTGGAACAAGAGAACCAATACATCCTCTTAATTTTCCATCTATAGTTAATGTTACAAAACAAGCTTGTTTTTTATTGTAAATACTTCTTGTATGTTCATCAGGAATAAAATTTTTATTTTTAAAATACTCTTCGAGAGTCCTTCTTGCAATTTCAGCTAATTTAAGTGCCATTTACCAGACATTACCAACATAAACATGTTTAAGATACTTTTTACCTATTAATTCTGCCTTCTTTAAACTATCTAAGGAAGTAATTTCCTTGTCTTTCATTTTATACATAGGGAAAAATCTAGAGATATGCCAAGGAATATTTCTGTCAATATGCGAAATAAACTGAGCAATATGTTCAAATTCTTGAACAGAGTTATTTTCTCCAGGTATAATCAAAGTTGTGATTTCTACATGAATTCCTCTATCATATGCATCTTTAATTGTATGAATAATTGGATTTAATTTTGCACCGCATATATTACTGTAAAACTTTTCATTTGAAGATTTCAAATCAATATTCATAGCATCTATACAATCTCCAAAAAAATTCATACATTCTTGAGTCATATACCCGTTTGTAACAAGGATATTCTTAAGTCCTTTTTCTTTTGCTAAAACAGCAACTTCTTTAACAAACTCTGCAAAAATAGTTGGTTCATTGTAAGTATAAGAGATACTCTTACATCCTGATCTCAATGCTTTTTCAACAATCTCTTCAGCCTTAACTTCCTTACCTCTAACCTCTCTTAATTGAGAAGTTCTGTGATTCTGACAAAAGTAACATTTAAAATTACATCCAACGGTTCCTATGGAATATGTATTTGTATTGGGTAAAAAATGATACAAAGGTTTTTTCTCAATAGGATCTACATTTTCTGAAGCAATAATACCATGAACAAGAAGGTTTAATTTTCCTTTGATATTTTTCCTGACTCCACATATTCCTTTACTATTTTCATCTATAATACACCTATGATTACAGGCAATACACTGGACTTCATTATCTTTCAGTTTATTATACAATACACACTCATGCATAAAATTTATAATCCTTTACTCATTAAATAACTTATGAAAGAGTGGTTTCCTTCTGAGAAAGATAAACTTGAAAACTTACTTAATGAATTTTTATCAAAAGAGAGTCCAATAAAAGTGAAAGAAGTTCATGGGATCATAGTTCCACATGCAGGGTACTCTTATTCAGGAGAAATAGCAGGGAAAACCTTTTCTTTTTTAAAAAATAAAAAGATAAAAAAAGCAATAATATTCGGTCCTTCACATTATCAAACTTTTAATGGAATAAGTGCACTTGAAAAATTTGAAACCCCCCTTGGAAAAGTAAATATCCCTAAAAACTCTTTCAATAAATTACCTCATGAACATTCCATTGAAAATCAAATACCTTTTCTACAAAAACTTGGAGTAGAAGAAATACTCCCCATTGCAGTAGGTCAAATAAATATGAAAATGGCAGAAGATTTAGCAAGAAAATTTTTAGAAGAAGATGCAATATTTATATTCTCAACAGACTTAAGCCACGCATTAGAATACAGTGAAGCAATAAAAAAAGACAGTAAAACAATAGATACAATAGCTAACCTTAAAGAATATGAACTACCAAACATTGATGCATGCGGTTTATATCCCCTCCTAATTCTTTTCAAAATGTGTCAGCTAATGGGATGGAGACCTAAATTAATAGAATACAAAAACTCAGGAGATATCACAGGAGACACAATATTTGTAGTAGGTTATGCAGGCTTTGTTTTCTAATTATAAATTAAAAAAGAAATATCAAATAAGAAAAGATATTCTAAAAAAATTAAAGTAAATTTAACACTGAGCAGTTGTTGAAGTGCCTGCATTATATCCAAATCCTGCACTGTATGCAGTTGTAGATAATTGAGTTGCACAAGCTTCAGGAACATTTGAATCACTGAATGCTTGACAAATAGTATCCAAGTATGAAGCAGGATCTCTTGCACTGTTTACTGTAACTCCATTTACTACTAAAGTTGGACTTCCACCTATTCCATAAAGTTCATTAAGTGCTTTATCTGTGTTGAAAAGAGGATATCTTCCACTCAACCATTTACTCTGATCATCTTTATTTTCTGAAATTGCAAATTCTTTATCTGCTTTTGTAACACATGCATTCAACTTAGTTTTATCTATCTTAGCTTCTGTTAAGCAAGATGCACCATCTCCTGCTTGTAAAAAGCATTTCAAATATGGGATTAATTTAGCTTCCTGTTCTTTTTGTATACAATATTGATTTAATTGTTCTTCAACTTCTCCTGCTGAAGGATGCATAGCATAGTAAACAAATCTTAAATTAAAATCAACTGTGTCTCCCAAAGCCTCAATTGCAGGTATAATACCTTTCTCTGCTTGAGTACCGTATGGACAGTGGCTCATAACAAATAAATCTACAGTTGGCTTTGAAGATTTAGGTATTTCTTGAGTTTGGGTATTAGTATTAGTGTTTGTGTTTGTGTTTGTTTTTTCTTCTTCATTTAAAGGATACAATGCTGGAACAAGATATTTTCCATCTTTAGTTACATAAAAAGGAGATTCTTCTCCTTCCAAACTAAGAGTAACTAAATAAAAAGTACCATTATTTTCAACACTTGAAACTTCAGCATCAAGCCCTTGAGAGATTGCAAAATTAAGAAGATTTTCTCCAGCTTTCTCTGCTGAAACAGTTTTACCTGTAATATTAAATACATTTGTAAAAATTAATAACACAACTAAAATAGCCAAAACAATTGTTGAAATCATCCAAGGTTTGTCTCTAAAACTCTTTTTTCTTTCCCTATTTACATGCACAACATGTTCACGAGAATGGTTTTCCATCACTAGTCTATGAAAAAACCATTTAAAAATATTGTGGTTTTAAAATCCACATCAAATTCAAACAAAAACAAACAATTAAAAATTAAAGTTAATTAATAGATAAATGCCATATGATATTATAACAGGAAGAAATTCTTCAGATAAAAAAAATTTTGAAAACAGAGGGTTAGCCTATATTGGTAAAGGATTTGTTCAAATGGGACAATATACTTCCCTAAGCAATAAAATATTTATGGATGTTATAAGAAGTCATGTTGTTTTAGTTGCAGGAAAAAGAGGAAGCGGTAAAAGTTATACATTAGGAGTTCTTGCAGAAGAATTATCTAATCTTCCAAAAGAAGTTTCACAAAACATTGCTTCTCTTATATTTGACACAATGGGAATTTATTGGACTATGAAATATCCAAATGAAAAAGACAAAGAGCTTTTACATGAATGGGGATTAAAACCAAAAAATCTCAAAGTAAAAGTTTTTGTTCCATATGGATTCTATGATGAGTATATTAAAAAAGGAATACCTGCAGATGAAAAATTCGCACTTGATGTCCAAGAGATGAGTGCAGAAGATTGGATATTAACATTTGGGTTAGATATAATAAATCCTGTTGCAGTTCTTATTGAAAGGGCAATTGCAAGATTAAATCAAAAAAAGAGTTTTGATATAGAAGATATCATAAAAGAAATTGAAAAAGATGAAAAAACAGAAAGAGAAATAAAAAATGCTGCAGCAGCACTTTTTGAAGCAGCAAATACTTGGGGAATTTTTTCAAAAAAAGGAATTTCTCCTACAAAGATAATTCATCTAGTAACTGCAGGGACAACAACTATTTTAGATTTAAGTATTTACAATTCAGTTGGAAGTTTTAATGTAAGAGCATTAGTTATAAGCTTGATCTCAAGAAAATTATTCAACCAAAGAATGAGTGCAAGAAAAAAAGAAGAAATAGAAGCTGTTTCCAAGGGTTTAGACATGTCTTATTATTCTGAAAAAAAAGAAACTCCTCTTGTCTGGATGTTTATTGATGAAGCTCATGAATTTCTTCCCCTGGAAGGAAAAACAATTGCCACAGATGCATTAACCCAATTATTAAGAGAAGGCAGACAACCAGGAATTTCCCTTGTTCTTGCAACACAGCAACCAGGACAGATACATAAGGATGTTATGACACAATCAGATATTGTAATATCTCATAGGGTAACCTCAGCAACAGACTTAGAAGCATTAAACAGAATAATGCAAAGCTATCTTCTTGAAAGTATAAGGCAATATATGGATGAATTACCTTCCTTAAACGGTTCTGCAATTATACTTGATGACAATTCTGAAAGGATTTATCCTATGAGAATACGTCCAAGATTTACTTGGCACGGCGGAGAAGCTCCAACAGCACTAAAAGCAGAAAAAAAGCTCTAAAAAAAGAATAGCAATATTTTTAAGTAAATAATATAGTAAAAAGATATGGAAATCAGTAAAGAATATCTAAAAGACTTTTGTGAAACGCATGGAATTTTTTCAAGGGGATATCTAACAAAAAGGCCAAAAACAATAATAAATTATTATTTTGGGGTTCCAACAGAAAAATTAAATGAAAATAAAATAACGAGCTTAAACCAATTAGAAGAAATAATAAAGAATTTCGGTGAAGAACCTTCAGAAGCAGATCAAGATTCCAATAAATATTTTCAAGAGCTCAGCGATACATTTAATGTTATTAATTAATTTAAAACTTCAAAATCAACTCTAATTCTTATTTTATAGGGAGCAGTTTCTCCTGCAGATTTAACCTTTAATACTTTCACTTTCTTTCCAGATTCAAAAGCTTTATTTTTTATCTTCTCAATTATTTTATCTGTTTCTTCCACTTTACAAAAATCATAGTAAAAAACTCTTGTTCCTTTTTTACTTAAAATAAATGCTTGCTCAAGAAAACTTTCTTTAAGATTAGGTCTTGGCATCACAATAAAATCAAATTTCTTGCCTTGTTCTTTTAATTTAACTGATACTTTTTTTATATCTCCATTAACAAAGTTAATTTTATTTTTAACTCCATTCAACTCCGCATTCAATAAAGCATACTTATTTGCTTCTCTATTTAACTCATTTGAATAAATCTCTTTAGCCTTAGAATTTTTTGCTATAACTATTGAAAACGGTGCAACGCCTGCAAACATAACCAAAACTCGGGAATCCTCTTTTATTTCTAAAGCAATTTCTTTTCTTTCATTGCTCAATCTTGGAGAAAAATAAGTTGTATCAACATTAAATCTGAAAGAACAATTATTCTCCTTGTATAAAACCTCTTTATTTTTCTCTCCTGCAATATAGTTGGTTTCCATCTTCCTTAATCTTCCAGAAAATCTTCCTGATTTTTCCAAAACAGTTTTTATCATCTTGTTGTTGTCCATTATCTCTTTTGCAAACTTTTTCTTATCTGATGTTTTAGTGTTATCAGAAAAGTTAACAATTGCAACATTCCCAAGAACATTAAATGAACGATGAATTACCATCTACAAAAAAACAAGAAAAACATTTTAAACCTTCCTAAAAAGAAAAAATCTCAAAAATAAATTTATAAACAGACAATTCTTATAGAAAAGATGGCTTTAGACATCTTTTATATGCTAAATCCTGAGGTGATGATCCTTGGGTTATTATTTATAATATTTTTTGCACTAATACAGTTATTTCTTTCAAGAAGCTTAAAAGACAGAAATTCTGCAAGTGTAATCGCTTTTTGTGTTTCGCTTTTAGCAGTTTATGGTATAAGTAGAACTGGTTTTGATGTAAGCGGTTTAGTATATCGCATAGGAATCAATAGCAGCGGAGCAGAAGATATATTTTATAGTATACTCCCTTTTATAATTCTGGGAGGTTTAATATTTATATTCTGGAAAGTTAAAATAAGAGTAATTCTAACATTAAGCGGACTAATATTAATGATAGCTAGCAGATTTGTTTATGAAAAAGCAATAGTTTTAGGAATAGGAATTGTAGTATTATGCATCGGGTTATATTTAGTCTACAAAGAATCAAGAAGAAAAGTTAAAGGCGGTATCTATCTCAGAAAGTAAAAAGAAGAATATATTCAAAAATAAGAATATAACAATTAAAACCACTTACCCAAACTTTTCTGTTGGTTTTTGTTTTTCAATTCTTTCATCTTATCTATCTGCTTTTGAACCCTTTCTTCAGAAAAATCATGCCTTTCAACTAAAATTTCTTTTATTTTTTCTTCATCAAAACCCTTAAATTCAAAATCAACGTTTTCAACATTGGGTTTGTAAAAAAGAGAAAAAATTTCCTGCCAATCAAATCTTTCTTCTTCAGGTAATCCCATGATTTGTTCTTCAACACTCTTGAAAATCTCATATGGGACTTTGTACTTCTTTACTATATCCAATGCTTTCTTTTGTCCTATTCCAGGTATTCCCTTAGGATTATAATCTGTTCCTACAAGAACTCCCAGACAAATTAATTGTTCTAAATTTATTTCGAGAAGATTAAGAACTTTATCTAATTCAATAACCTCTTGTTTAACTTCAACATATCCGCTGTAGGTTTTTCTTTTTCTTGAAACAGTTAAATTTCTTATTAATATTGGAGCTCCAAAAAGCAAACTATCATAATCTTGACTTACAGATGCATAAACTTTGGTATTTGATCGAGCCATATATGCTGCTTGAGCTTCTCCCTCTGAAGGGGCCTGAATAACAGGTATTCCCATTGCTTCCAACAATTCTTTACTCTCTTCTATCATTTCACTGTTCAACCTTAATAGCTGAGAACCATATCTTTTCATACCTTCAACATCTGATTCATCTTTTGCTACATCATATCTTTCTTTAGCAATCTCTCTTGAACTTTCTCTTTCTTTATGTGTCTTGTATTTTAAATCTGGGGCTTTTCCATCAAAAACATAAACTAATTTAATTCCTTCATCCATAAGATTTATGTTTCTATAAAATATACCAGATAAATGACTTGTTACTTTTTTTCTACTATCCATAAGGGGGGTTCCATCTGGCTGTCTTATACTAGACAAGAACTGATAAAGAGCATTAAATGCATCAACGCATACAATTTTGCCCTTAAGTTCAGATTCATCAAGTTCCCTTCTAGGTATTATTTCACGTATATTTAATCCCATTTTGTACTCCAAAATATTTAAAATACATAAAATTCAAGTTGCAAGAAATATAAATAATTATCTAAACTTACTTAGCTATCTTTTTCTTAAAAGAATTGTAATAACTTTGGAACAATTTTTCAAGTCTCGGACTATAATAAGAAGTTGCATCAAAAACACCTTTATAATTTCTTATTAAATTAATTTTTTCTTGCCTTCCTTCAAAACTGTCAAAAAGTTTATTTGGATCAAGATGTAATGAATCTGCTCTATTAACAAACAAAGCCATTTTCTCAAGTTTACTTTTTTTCTCAGCATCTTTCTCTTCTTGAGATTTTTTAGGTTTAGCAGAGCGAGGTTTTCCACTAGGACCATACTTTCTAAAAAGATAATCTGCTTGAGCATGCCCATAAGAAAGATTATCTTTTTCTAAATCATATTCTTCTCTTTCCATATTTTCATCGTCTTTTTCCATGTTTCATTAAAATCCTTCAACTTTATAAATCTTTCCATATATAGTACCTTATAAGTAGTAACAAATAGTAATATTTAAATACTTCAACAACCGATAAAAAATATGGGAAAAAATCCGAATTCAATAGATGATCTGGAAATCTTTGACATAATCACAGATTTAAACAAAAGAAAATATATACAAACAATTTTTTGTTGCTCTGGACATCACCTTTGGGAAGACAGAAAAAACTGGAATCTCCCCCATATAGAATATTATTCTTATAACCAACAAGGATATGATTTAACAAAAAACATAGAAAAGCAAATCTTAAAAGAATTACCTGAAAACACTCCTAGAATTGTTCCTAAAATAAAATATCATAAAGACTCAAGTTTAAGATTTTCTGGACTTTATGAAGGAGATTTAAACGTCCCAGAAGAAGACATAAAAAAATCAGTAAATCATTTTTGGAGTTCATTCAGAAGAGGAATAAATAATTTTAATTCATCCTAACCTTTAAATAATTCTTTTACTTAGTCTCTTAATGAAAACGACTTTCATCCCATTGGATTATCAAACCTTTGATTATGAAGGAAGAAATTACATTCAAATATTCGGAAGGGATGAAAAAGGCAAGAAAATATGCATTATAGATACTTGTCCTGTTTATTTATGGGCTATATTAAAAGAAAAGATAAATCGAAAAGAATTAAGCGATTTAATAGAAGAAATAAATAAAATAAGTTTAGAAGAAAAAGGAAGAAAAACAAAAGTAGAAAAAATTGAGATTCATGAAAAAAAATTCCTTGGAAAAAAGGTAGAAGCGCTTAAGATATTTGCAACAAATTACAAAGATTTACATGATATAGCAGATAAACTTGATTTCAAAGAAATTGAAAAAAGAAGAGGATATGATTTAGGTTTTATAACACATTATATTATTGAGAAAAAGATAAGCCCCTTAGAATGGTATGAAATTGAAGGAGAAATGCTAAATAATTCCAATAAATTTGGAG
>CAZNIA010000010.1:19727-22882 GCA_964572995.1 Candidatus Woesearchaeota archaeon | reverse complement strand
TTTATGCTGATGCAATCTTCTACTATTTCCCATTAAAAATTTATTTATTTTATCTATATATAGCTTTTGATTAAGCATTAACATCATTAATTAAACACTAGAAAAAAATTATACTCTAATTTTCAAAGCTTCAGCTTTTTTTCTTAAATATTGTATTCTTTCTTTTGAATTTTTTATTTTCATAAGTTCTTTTGAAGAAATTGGCTCTCCAATATTAATACATAAATTTTTTCCTTCTTTATTCCATGCTTCTCTAAGAGATAACACTCTTCGCAATTTCTCTGTTTTCTTGAATCGCGCAAGAAGATTATACAATCCTTCATGATTTGGACCAGAAGTCCAAATAGGAACAACATACTCTGAATGAGCAATAAAAGGGGTTATCTCATTTTTCCAAGGATACTCTCTAAGTCCAGAACCAGACATTGCTCCTGCAGGGCATATTGCTAAATTTCCCCCATTATTAAGATAATAAATAGATTCCTTTAAAACACTTAAATTAGAGCTTGAAGTTGTTGAATGAACAAATTGCAAGACATCTTCAATTCCTTTTATAAATCTCAATTGATTCATTGCAATAAGTTTTATTTTTTTATCTTTTTTTTCTAAAGCACTTCCTAAATTTCCAAGAAGCGATGCACTGTCTAATAAACCATAAGGATGATTTGTAATATAAAGTGTTGAATCATCAAGAGGAATATTTTCTTTCCCAAGAACATTAACATTTACTCCCATCTCTTTAACAGCTTCAAGACAAGCATTAGCCCATCCATATCTACTTGCATTTTCTTCTGCTCTTGAAATCATATCATAAGTTTTAGTTATCTTCAAGAATTCATCTGTAAGGGGATTCAATCTAGCAGCATCAATAATCTTTTCAAGAGATTCTCTGGGATTTTCAGAACAATCAAAATTTTCAAAAAGAATTTTTATCTTAGGTAACTCTCTTTTAAAATAATCAATTTCTTTAGATAAATCCAACAAATCTTTAAAAGAATTTATTATCATGTCAGATACCTTATTTACTTGAAATAAACATTAATCACAAATATATATTTATTTATCTTCTAGCCAGCCTTATTACAATTACCAAAATTAATAGAATTAAAATACACATTATAAGTATTAAAGCTATTAAGGGTATTCTATTTACATCTAAAGCTTTTCCTTGTTTTTCTGATAAAGAAGAATCATCTGAATCCTCATAAACAATAATTGTCTTGCCTGAAGGAACATAATTACTGTCATCTAAAGGTTTAGAATCTTTACAAGTAGTGCAGTTCTTTGGACATACTCCACAATCTTGAGGGCATGTTGAACAATTTTCACCTACTGAAGCATCACATATTCCATCTCCACAACAAGATGTACAGCTTTTTTTAACTGTAAATGTAACTGAATCTGTTCCTATATTTCCAGAAGCATCTTTACATACAACTTCCCAAGTATTTGTTCCATTAACAGAAGTTATTCCTGTAATTATATTTATCCCATTATTCAAAGAAACAACATTCACTTGAGGGGCACCATTTAATTTGTAAGTACATGATTGTAAATTATCATCATAAACACTGAAAGTTAAACTTGTTCTATGAGAAGTGTAAGTTGTATTTGTTGGATTAATTATGTTTACAACAGGTTTAATATTATCTGGACAGACTCCACAATCTTGAGGACAGGTTGAACAATTCTCATTTGAATTACATGTTCCATCTCCACAAGTTGCAGGAAGATTTACCAATAAATTTCCTGATTTAACACTCTCTGTTCCCTCAAATATGCTTGCAACAAAATAATATTCTGGTGTTGAATCTTGATCATAAGGTGCAATTGCAACCCATGCAGAGCTAGCAAATCCATTTTCCATTACATCTGTTGCTGTATCTGTTACATATAAATCACTTGAACCAGTTTTATCATTCCATACCTTAAATAAAATTGTCTTGCCATCACAATTTGTTCCTTTAACATTCAAAGAAACTACTTGCCCATTAAGAGCATTTGAAACACTCCAATATGCCTGAGTTAAATCGCATGCTGCTGGGCAAACTCCACAATCTGTTGGACATGTTGAACAAGTTTCACCATTTATAGCACTACATGTTCCATCTCCACAAGAACCACCTGTTAAAGTAACTAATTTACATGTAGATGAACAATAAGTACATGAGCTTCCATATAATGGGCTACAAACTTTTCCATTATTTGTTCCGTAATCACATTGTTCTCCAGAATCAAGAATATTATTTCCACAAACTGGAAGATAACAATCATTATCAACATAAAGTTTTATTGTATTACTATTCTGCCATCCTTTTTCATTGCTCCATAAATTAAAGTAATTATTTATCTGAAAATCTCCACATTGAGAAGGTTCAAGAACTTTAGCACTAAATTTGATTGTTCCTTCTTCTCCAGGTGAAACCACATGAGCATTCCAAGTTAAAGTATTTGAAACTCCGTCAAATCCAGGTGTGCTAGAATATCCAAAGGATAACCCTTGCAAATCACTATCTCCTGTAAGTGTTTTAGTATAACTTCCTAAATATTCCAGATTAGAATTTAATATATCTTGAACTTTAACTCCTCCTCCAGTACATGCTCCATCTCCAACATTTTTATATTTCAATGTAAACAACACAACCTCTCCTACTTTAACATTAGTTTTATCCACTGATTTTGTAAGTTGAAGTATACATTCTTTAGCTTCTTCTATTTGACAAATTGAAGAACATCCATCTCCATTAACAAGATTTCCGTCATCACATGCCTCATTTGCTTGTTTTACCCCATCTCCACAAGAACCACCTGTTAAAGTAACTAATTTACATGTAGATGAACAATAAGTACATGAGCTTCCATATAATGGGCTACAAACTTTTCCATTATTTGTTCCGTAATCACATTGTTCTGTTCCTTCTTTAACTCCATCTCCACATATAACAGGTAAAGTAACTGTAAATGTAACTGAATCACTTCCAACATTTCCTGCAACATCTCTACAAGTTACTGTCCATGTATTTGTTCCAATAACAGAAGTTATTCCAGTAATTGTTTTAACTCCATTCGCAATTGAAGGTATATTTACAACTGCATTTCCATTTAATTTATAAGTACATGATTGTAAATTATCATCATAAACACTGAAAGTTAAA
>CAZNIA010000010.1:0-19627 GCA_964572995.1 Candidatus Woesearchaeota archaeon | reverse complement strand
AATAAGTACATGAGCTTCCATATAATGGGCTACAAACTTTTCCATTATTTGTTCCATAATCACATTGTTCTGTTCCTTCTTTTATATTATTTCCACACACTGGAGGAACTATCTTTGGAAGAATTGTTAATTGCAAATCAGAATATTCAACACTTGAAGTTGTTGCTGTTTTTGCTGTAAATCTTAAAGTATAAGTCCCAGGTGTAAGAATTCCTGTATTCATTGTATATGTTTTTGTATATAACCAAGTGTAAGTATCTATCTTATCTCCACTAACAGACTCTTGAAATATCAATGTTGAACCAACTAATTCAAGTCTTTCATTTTGTAATGCTTCTCCATGCCCATATGCAACCATTACAACATTGAATACATCTCCTTGTGTAACTGTCTTTGAAGTTGATGAAGCAGAATCTTCATAAACTAAAAATGTATTTATAACTTCAGAACCAGAATTAACCAAAGGCATAAGAGTTACAAATAAAAAAGACAACACAATTAAAGAAAGTATCCCTTTAAAAATATTATAATTCATTTTCATCTTCTTTTTCCTCCAAATTTCCATCCTACTTTAACATTGAAATTAACTCTGTCCATCTTTGAATTAACTTTTCCTCTATGTTGTGCTTCAGCACCTAAATAAAATCCAGATTTCTTGAAAGGATGAACATCAACTCCAACTTTTTGAGTTGGAACCCAAGAACTTGAGTTTGTTCCATCTTTTAATTTAATTGAATAAGATTTTTTCTCTCCAACAACCTCTCCATTTTGAGATATCCAATCATATCCTGTTTCAACAACATCACTTGTAGAAGTTTGTTCATTAACAACTCCAGCACCTAAATTAATTCTAACTCTTCCATCTTTACTTCCAACAGATAATAATCCCCCAAATTCAGTAGGATAAGCTCTTTCAGCATATTCATTTCTCACTCCTTCTGTTACAGTAAATAATTGAAGTGGTTGATTCAATAAAGTTTCATGATAAACGGGTGTTGAAGAAGAAGTAACATCTTTTCCAAAACCAAATGTAACATAAGGCCCTACCCAAAATGAACCTTTTCCTAATTGAAGTGCTGCAGAAGCTCCAAAAAAAGGACTCTCTATAGGATTTGGATTCAATGTTTTGCTTCCTTCAATCAATGCTCTTATCTCAAGATTAGAAAGACTTTGCTGTTTTTTTATTTTTGCAGTATCACCATAAAAATTAGTAGTTATATTTGTAGTATTATTTATGTTTGTAACATTATAAACTGTAGAAGGCTGTTGTTCTGGTACTTCCTTAGGAGCAGGTGTTGCTTCCTGAGGTTTTTCTGAAATACTCATAGAAGGAGACCAAAAAAATGAAGAAAGATAATTTGTTTTACTTCCTAATGCATTTGGATCACATGGACTCATATGTTTATCCCCTTTAATATTAAGAGCAACTGGAATTTCTCCCTTACCCAATTTATTGAGATTTTGTTTAGAGTAGTATAATTTATATCCTGTAGTGTCAGAATCAACTACAACATAACTATTCTTATCACCTGTTAAATAAATAGAAGGATTTGCAGAACTTTTTATTGCTCTTTGAAGATCTTGATTAAAACCAAAATGATAAACAAAGTGAGTTTGTGTTTCTGTTACATAAGTTGGAGCATTGACTCCTTTTTGTATTTTAAAATAATCTTGTGCGTCTGCAGAAAGAGGAAGTAAACCTAAAGTTATCCCTAATCCCGCACCTGCAATCTTGTTAACAAGTTCTTTTTTTGTCATTTTATGGTAACAATTATACAAATATTATACTTTATAAATATTTCTATTTTGATGTAACTACGTAATGATTACTTTTAGAGATATTTTTAAAATTCATTTAAAAATAACTCATATAATACAACAACATCTTTATAAAATAAATTTGCTATCAGTATAGATGGATTCGAAAATTTTAAATTCAATTCTGGTAATTATAATACTTATCTTGTTGGTGTCAGTATATTGGTTCATACCCATAAACAGTACAGAATTCAATCTTTCATCCACCTCAAATAATAATTTCAGTTTAAATAGTTACGATAACACCCCTATTCAATTCTACGAAAATATGAGATTTCCAGATAAAACAATATCTTACAGAATTGAAAATTGTCCTTTACAGAGAGAAGATGATATGGAATGGGCATTTGATATAATGGAAGAAGAAACAATACTTGAATTTTATCCTGTATCAAGAAACGAACAAATAACAATTACATGTGATGATGCAAAAAGATATGAAGGAAAATTATTTATTGCAGGAGAAGGAGGGCCTACAAATATAACAATAGCAGGAAATTTAAATGTTATAGAAGCAGGTAAAATCCTTCTGATGAAAGAATCAGAATGTGAAAAACCAAACATCGCAATTCACGAGCTTCTTCATGTATTAGGATTTGATCATTCAGAAAATCCAAAAAATATAATGTATGAAATAAGCAGATGCGACCAAACAATAAGTGAAGATATAATAAATTTCATAAATGAAATATATTCAATACCTAGCAGTCCAGATTTACTTTTCGAAGACGCATATGCAAAGATGCATGGAAGATATCTGGATATAAATTTCAGCATAAGAAATAATGGATTAAAAGATTCAGAAGAAACCCAAGTAAAAATACTTGCAGACGGCAAAGAAGTTAAACAAGTTGAAATTCCCTCGATAGAAATAGGATATGGAAGAAAAGTTTCTATAGTAAATATATGGGTAAATCAAATTGAAGTAAAGAGTATAGAATTTATAATAGAAAGCGACTTTGAAGAATTAGAAAAAAGCAACAACAAAGTTACGTTTGAAATAAAAAAATAAAAGAAACAGCAAAAAGATTTTTAATCGTCAAGGCCCAAATCATCTATGACTTGATCTAGATCCTCTTCTTCGAAGAAATCTGATTCTTCACTCATTTTTGACCTCATTTTATCCTTTTTTATGTATCCTGAGGTTTTTAAACTCTTCTATTTTATAGAGGATAGATTGAAAAATATATTTAAAATATGGGATAAACAAAGAGAACACAATAAAAAGAATTAACCATTCATAAAGACAAAGTTTTAAAAAAGAATTATGCCATTTATTTTTATATATCCCTCCATAGCTCAGTGCTTAAAACCTGAAGGTAAACCACTGAGATATCAGGGAACAATATATATCCCTCCATAGCTCAGTGGTTAGAGCGTCTGGCTGTAGCTTATAGCTAGTGTGGACATTCCATAAAAATAGTGGACTAGAATGAAACACGATAAGCCATTCCTGAAGGAATCTGTGAATGAAAGCAGAACCCGGAAGATCCCAAGTTCGACTCTTGGTGGAGGGATTACTTTTTTTCGAAGAAATTTTTATTGTACTCCTAACTTAAACTGTCCAAGAATCAAACAAAGGCCCTATCTCTTCTCTACCTGATTTCAGCAAAATAACTGGATAAACTTCAATCTTAATTATTTCTCCTTCGAGTTTTCCTGTTAAATCAAATGAATAACTTTTAATCCCAAGATTTTGAGGAAGTTCATCTATTTTTTCTCTGTGATTAGAGGTACTATTATAAAAAACGATATAAAGATAATTAAATCTATTAGAAATAACTGATTTGGTTACAATCTCTTGTGAAACTTGAGTATAAACATCAACTAAATCTTCAACATTTAAAGCTGAGAAATTCTGTCCATTACCACAATCCGCAATTGCTTTCAGTGTTGTATGATTTACATCCAGACCAAATCCAATAGAATATATTGTTAAATTCTCAAGTGTATTATTTGCATCAAATGCAGATCTATTAGCATCAACCATAGGATCAGTTCCAGGTTGTTCAGGACATCCAACAGTTGCTTCTCCATCTGTCATAACAATAATCTTTTTACTTCTCTCATCTGAAGATTGAGATTGCAATCTTCTTGAAGCATTATTTATTCCACAACAAATACATGTTCCTCCTGTTGCCTGCCAAGAATTAATTGTATTATTAAGCTGAATTATATTTTCTGTTAAATCTCTACTTGAAGAAGAAAGAACCCCATTACTGTATGCAACTAATCCTATTCTACTTCCTTCAACTTCTGAAATAATATTCAAAAGCTGCCTGTTAGCTTCTTTAGTTGGAGTTAATCTATCTATCCAGATCCCATTACAAGGAGGAGCAACACAAGTAAGATTTCTATTTGTATTTACTCCATAACAATTTCCATCTTGATAAAATTTTGAACCTAAAGTATATCTACAACAATTATAAGTAACACTATTACAAGAAACCATACTTCCAGATAAATCAACAACAGAAATTACATCTGAAGGAATACGAATAGCAATCTCATTAACTTTCAATTCACTCTCAACAGAAACCTCTCCTCCCGACCTTTTCAAAGAAAGACTAACTGTTCCACCTTCCATCTTAAGTGCACTAATCTCAACATTTTCTGCAAAAAATTCTTTCTTTACATCTAATATTTCAGATTGATTCATTAAAACATTTCTTAAAACAACCCAAATTATTCCAACAGCTACAAGAGTAAGCAAGATAATCAACAGTGTTGCAACAACCGTAGACATCCCTTTAGAATTAATTTTTTTCACCTTAATTTACCGCCAATAAAAATATATCCTCTCTTTTATAATTTACTGTCCTTCTAAATCCTTAGGTGTTCTTGGCTCAAGCATAAAGAAAGCTTGATTTGACTGAGCTTCTTTAACTTTTCCTTCTTTCTCATAAACTGCAGTTACAGGAGGCAATGCAAACTTTCCTAAAACCCCTATCTTGGAATAAATTATATAAGAGAAAACTCTTCTTTCTCCAGGCTGCATCCTTTCAAAATTCCATTCAATTCTCTTTGTCTTTTCATCTATTCTTGAAGGCTGTTCTCCTCCAAATCTTTCATGTATTTTTGTAAGATAAGGTAATCTGTCAATAACACTTATTCTTTCAAGGAAGTTTTTAGCTTCCACCAAAATCATAACTTTAAGAGCAAATTCCCCTCCTTTAGCATTAACAAAAGTAACTTTCTTTTTAAGGATAATATTTCTATTTGAAGTTTTTTTAACGAGTATCACAACCAAAACAATCAAAAGAACAATTGCAAAAGGAAGAATCCAATTTGTTCTCACATTAATCTTTAAAACTTCTCCAGGCTCTAATTCATTATACCATGTATAATAAACAACAAGCCCTTCCCTGTCAACTGTGTTTGGCTCTGGGCTAAAATGAGTAAATAATCTTGAAAGAACATTCTTTTTCACAACAGTCTCTGTAGTTGTAACAACATTTCCTTCATTTGTTTTTTCAATTAAATTGGTATTTATTATAAAACCATAAGTCTTTTTATTTGTAGTAAGAATATCTTTTTCTGAAAATTTTAAAGTTCCATCGATAACTCCTTCTAAACCTTTTGCGCTAACTTCTGCTTCAAAAGTATAATAACCAGCCATAAGTTTTTTGAATTCTTCTTTATCTAAAGTAATTGCAAAATCATTTCTTTGATTAGGTCCCAAAGTAAACTCTTTTGTGAACTCAAAGAAAGGAGATGAAAAAACAACCTGCACATTTTCAAAATTAAAATTAACTTTATTATGTATATATACATTCAAAGATTTAGATTCAGGATTAAAATCTTCTGCACCAATTTCAAACGCATCTTCAAAATCAATAATCTCGATAGTTAAAGTCTCTGCAATTTCCTCTCCATTATTATTTCTTATATAATAGTCAAAAGTATAATAACCTGGTTTTGTATTCTCATAAGGATAAATCTGAAGCGTTACATCCTGTGCTTTTTTTCCTTCAAGATATAATTCTTTTGGAGAAAGTTCCTGCCCAAAAAAGCTATAGAAAAATATCTTTTCAGAAGAATCAAAGTTAGTTATTTTTAAATCAAAAGTAGCAGGTTCTTCAAGTCCTGAAATGCAAACTTCATTTGAACTTAATTTTTCAACTTCAATATCTAATGCAAAAGTAAAAGGAACAACTAATAAAAAGAATAAAACCATTAAAGATAACAACACAACCTTTTTCATAAAATGATTAAATGAATTTGATATTTAAGGATTTCGGTTTCTATTTTTACTTAAAAATCAAATAAAATTTACAATTAAAATAAAAATTTATTGATTTATTTTAAAAAATTTTATCTTTTTACCTCTAAATTAATTAAATAAATATACAAAAATTAATTTTCTAGGAAAAAGTTTATCTTTTTCCCTCTAAATTAATTAAATAAATATACAAAAATTAATTTTCTAGGAAAAAGTTTATCTTTTTCCCTCTAAATCAAGGAAAGCTTTTGCCTGAGACAAGAATTCATTGCAATCTCCAACTAATTTTCCCTCATATTCTTTAACTCTTGAATATATAACCCACTTTTCATATATTGCTCTCATAAATTTTTGAGAAGAAGTATGTTCAAATTTACCATCATAATCTTTAACTAAAGTCCCAGATATACTCACTTCAACACTCCCTTTATTCATTTTTAATTTCTTTCCATCCTGAACAATTTCTACATTTGAAAGATTTAAAACCTTAAATTTCACAGTAATCTGAAATTTAAAATAATCAGTAACTTTTCTTGAACAACTCCATTCAATATCAATATTTTTTGCATCTCCTGATATTTTTTCAGCGTATTTAGTTTCAACAACATCCAACTCTGTTTCTTCTGTAAGCCATTGATAACAAAATTTATAGAATTCTTTGAAGTCCATTAATCCATCATATTTAATTTTACTTGAAAACACCTTGTCTTTTTCACCTGAAACCATATTTATAATAAAAAATCTTTATTTAAATATTCTTCGATAGCAACCCAATTTTAAATATAAAATAATTTTAATCTTTTTTATCTTTTATCTTTTTAGAAACCCATCTAACTTTTCTTCTTTTCATAAGCATATTCTTTCTGCATTTTGAAGAACATAAATAATTAATAGAATTATCTTTCATAACTAATGTAAGCCCTTTATGAATATCATACTGTTTTCCGCAATAAACACATTTTGGCATCTTAACTATAACTTCCCTTAGTAATATTAGATTTAATTCTTCTTGCTTCAATTTCTGTTTCTCTAAGCATTAAAACATCTCCAATTCTTATTGGTCCTTTAACATTTCTTCTCATGCTTCTTCCCTTATCTCTTCCAGCCTGAACTAAACATTTAACCTGAGTAATTTCTCCCCTAAATCCTGTTCTTCCAAGAATTTCTTCAACAACAGCAGAAACAGCTTCTTCTGTTACAATTTTATCACTACCTTTAGAACCTTGCTGCTTTACTTCTTTTGTTCTTTGTTCCTTTGCCATTTTAGTTTATAGAATCATTTTAATCCAGCAATATCTTTTTGACTGTCGCCGGCTTCTATGACTGCAACTGAAGAAGTTGGAACTTTTATTCCAACAGCAATACCAAGTTTCTGTCTGCTTTCAACTTCCTTACACAAAATATTCTTCTCCTTGCACAAAACAGGCAAGTGCTGAACAATTTCTTTTGGCTGAACATCGCCTGCATATACCACAAGCTTAGCAGTTCCTCTTTCGATTGCTTTTGTAACTTCATTAGTGCCTTTTTCTATTTTTCCTGTCTTTCTTGCTTTTTCAATGATTTGGTAAATGTCCATTTTATTTCCTTAAGTTTATTTTTCCTCGATAAAAAACACAAAAGAGAATGGATTATCCTCCCCTATGTTCATTGGATTAATTATTAAAAAAGAGTTCATTTAAAAATGTTTGGATATCAATTTTTCCTGTAATTTTCACTGCTGTATTACTTCTTTTAATCTTTTTTTTCAGATTTTTCATCTTTATCTTCTTTACCCTTTTCTTTGTCTTCTTTTAATTTATCCTTATCTTTTGAATCTTCCTTTGTTCCTTTAAGCTCTTTCTCTTTATCTTGAATTTTCTTTTTGTCTTGAAGACGTTTAATTGCTCTCCAAATAATTAATGCTATTAAAAGTATTAATATAATTAATATAGAATTAACTAAGAAGAAAACTAATCTACCAAAGAAAGTGCTTTCTCCTCCCAATATAACCTCAAAGTGTGCACTTGAAGGAGCTACACCATTAGGATAAATCAATTCGAGTCCAACAATATATTGTCCAAGAGGCAATACTCCTGTATCAAAATTTCTCTTGAAATTAACTTGATTATCAACCAATACTGTCTCACTTCTTGTCAAATAAACTTTGCCATCATAATCTTTTATAACATAATTTAAAGTGACATCCATTCTTTCTTTATCTCCAATAGGAATTAAAGTAACTGAAGTCCTCAACTTATCTCCTTGTGGGACAAGATAATCTTTATTCAAAACAATTATGTTTGAGTCAAATAATAACAATTTTTCTTGTACATTCAAATAAACACTTACATTTTTACCATCTATGAAAAGAGTTCCATTATATCTTCCAGTGTTGTTTGGTGCTGAAAATCTTATTCTTAATTCATTAATCTCGCCTGCAGACAAATACAAATTAAAAGAATCTACCCACCTATTTCTATCTTCATCCCAAAAATTAACTATTAAATCAGGATCAAAATCTTCGCTGTAAACTGAGAAATTAGTTGAAGAATCTTCGTCTAAATTAGTTATACCCACTGTCTCTTCTAAATTAGTGTTAAGCAACATTGCTCTTCTTATCTCAGTTGGATCTATTCTTATATATGGTTGTCCAGGGATAAAAGGTTCTACAGTTCCACCTCCACCTCCTCCACCCCCTTCTTCTTCATCTTGGCAAGTTGCTGAACATCCATCTCCACTCTCGTAATTTCCATCATCACATTCTTCATAAGGTTCTTCTAAAATACCATTACCACAAGAAGAAAGAATCTCAGGTTCTCCAAAACCTGAAAAAAACCCTTCAAGATACATATCTGGATTAATAACAAGTCCATTTCCTCCACCAGAATTCAAAGAAACAACATCGGCACTAATTCCACTTAATTGAAAAACAGCTAAAAAAATCAAAATATTAAAAATAAACAAGGCACCTTTTTTCATATATACTTCAAAGAAATCAGATTAATAAAAGTTATGAATTAAACTTAATCTTAATTAATCATCATATCCAACACTAACTGAAAAAGAATCAATACTTCCAGAAGAACTTCCATCAGGATCATAACTATTAGCTTTAATCCTAACATAACTTGTTCCCACAGGAACAGGATATTCCCTTATTCCTCCTTCCCACCATGCACTATTCTCAACATATCCACTAGTCTGACTATCGTCTAAAATCTCATTAGCAGAATTAAAGAAAATTACTTGAATAAGAGTTCGATCATGATTAGGATATTGCATTGATTTTCCATAACCTGTAGCATTAATAACAGCATCACCAGAATTAATATAGATCTGCCAAGTTCCGAGATTAACATCTTGCTGTATAAAAGAATCAACACTACTTACATCTTGGGAATAACAAGCATAAGTACCGGATTGAGGAGAATCTGTTGTAACATAAAAATTAGCAGAACTATACCAACCAGATAAAAAACTTTCAAAACCAGGATTAGTTAATAATTCATTTGTCCATATATACTCATTTCCCCCAACATTTATCAATGTACAAATGCTGGGTTCACTAATACAAGTCCACCCAACCTCTACAATACAATTTTCAGAACATCCATCTCCATTGTTTATATCTCCATCATCACATTCCTCAGAAGGACCCTCAACAAATCTATTCCCACATACTAATGGAATTACTTTAGGGAAAGTGTATTCATCTTCAATATCCCCAATAAACTCTTTACCAGAATCCGAAATAAGAATAGGAGCTATAGCTATTTTTCTTGCAGAGAAAGTATTAAAAGAAGATAAAACAATTCCAAATTCTCTTTCTTGAAGAGGTTGTAAAACAAAATTAGATCTAAATGATTCAGAGTTATCGTTGCTATAAGTAATAAAAGCTATACCTGAAAGTTGAGCTTCTCCTGGATTTCTTTTAACAGCAATATTTATTCCTGTAGAATTAGAAATTTTAACCTGGGATATTTCTAAATCTATTGCAAATTTTCCCATAGATACTTCATCTGCTCCTGATTTTATAATATTCTTAACTACAACCCAAATTATTGCAACTGCAACAAGAGTAAGCAAGATTATCAACAATGTTGCAACAATAGTAGAAAGCCCCTTAACGTTTTTCATTTTTTTATTTCTTTTTTACAAGGTTAAACCAATTTAAAAATTTAATTCACTAACATCAACTCTTAAAACATCCTCCATTTAGACACCTGACAGTGCATATGTGAGTTGTATCTACCCCCTCGATATGCAACTTGTTATAATTTGTTACATTACCTGTTACCAAAACTGTTCCTGAACCCACAATTGAAATATTGTTTCCTTGAACATCAAAACTATCTATAACAGTGCACCCCTCAGAACAATTAATATACCAATTCCCACCAACATACACGCATGTTGTATTATACAAAGTAAACCAATCATCCATTTTATTCTGTTGAGTTGTAAAATTAAAGATGTGTGTTGCTGCAGTATATCCTGTTTTAGTAGGAGAAATTGAATAATTATTGAAATAGCTTCTTGTTCCAACTCTATTAATATATTCTGTTACTTCCTGTCTTTGTATCCAACCGCTTCCGTTAGTATTTTCACTAAATTGCAAAGCACTTGAAACATTATATCCAGAAACATTTGCTCCTGCAGCAGCAGTTCCATTGCTGTAGTTCACATATGCCTGATAATACCATTTTCTTATAAGTTCATTTCCCGTTCCCTGGACCGTTTCTTTAGCAGTATTATATGAACAATTTATGAAAGTATTGTTTATGCTGCCTGAAGCAGTCCAATACTGAACATCTGCTCCACTTCCACTAATATTAATACAATCTCTGAAAAGAGTATTATTTGAACCTATAATATAAATCGCATACCTTGTGGAACCTGTTCCTATAGTCTTTGCAATCTGATTTATCAAAGTGTTATTTGATGCATAACTAACCATAACCCCATAATACCCTGTTGCAGTATTATTTATTAAAGTATTATTGTTACTCTCTAAATTTATACCTGAACTACCATTACTAGTTGCATTATTATTGATTAAAATATTATTTGAAGAAAGGATATATGCTCCATAAGCTGAACCGCTACTGAAATTATTTCTTATTAAAGTATGATTATCTGCACCATTATACAACCGAATACCATAACTTGTTTTACTTATAAAATTGTTTTCCATTAGAGTATTATTATTTGCAGGACCTTGAGCAAAAAAAGATGGAACTGAATCAGTTATTGCAGTATTCCATGAAAAATTATTACGGGTACATGAATCTTGAGATAAATAAATTGCACCCATACCCGGAAAAACCCCCATAGAAATAAAAGTGTTGTATATGAAAAGATTATTTGAACCTCCACTTGTATAAAAAGCTGAATAAGATGTATGATTGCTAAAAATAGTATTATTATTTAAAAGATTGTTATCTGAAAGAAGCATATAAAGCCGAAACTAGAGATAATCCAATAACACTATCTGATCTTCCGGTATTATTTATCAAAGTATTATTAAAAGAATAATGTAGGTAAATACCACTTCCAATTATAGATTTACCAAGATTATTAATTAAAAAACTATTATTTGAATAATAAAGATAAATTGCGTCATTTGAATTGCTTGTTCCATTATTACCTGTTAAATTGTTATTTGAAGATGAAGAAAGATGAATTCCAAAACCAGAAGTACTTATACCCTTATTAGAAAATAAAGTAATGTTAGAAGAAGCATCAATCTGAATTCCCTCACTGGAATTACTAATTCCAATGTTGTTTGTTAAAGTATTGTTTGAAGAGCTAGTGATACGAAATCCGTCTCTTATATCACTTGTTCCATTATTACCTGTTAAATTGTTATTTGAAGATGAAAGAAGATAAATACCATAACTTGAATTACTTGTTGCATTGTTATTTGTTAAAGTATTATTTGAAGAAGAAATAAGATAAAGAGCATGACCTGAATTGCTTATACCTTTGTTATTTATAAGGGTGTTGTTTGGAGATGAATCGAGACTAATACCCACATTTGAATTGCTTGTTCCGGTATTGTTTGTTAAGGTGTTGTTTGGAGATGAATCGAGACCAATACCCACATTTGAATTGGTTTTTCCAATATTATTTGTTAAATTATTATTTGAAGAGTTGGATAAATAAAAACCTCCTCCTATAAAACTTTCTCCAAAATTATTTGTTAAAGTATTATTTAAAGAAGAATAAATGAAAATTCCAGAACCTGCACTAATATTTCCAAATGATGATCCATTATTTTTTGTTAAAATATTATTGTTTGAATACCTCACATCAATACCATGATAAGTAATGCTCGTTGCAATATTATTCGTTAAGGTGTTATTATTTGAATAATGAATATAAATTCCAGAACTTGTATTACTTGTTGCATTATTACCTATTAAAGTGCTATTTGAAGAAGAATAAACATAAATACCATAACTTGAATTGCTTGTTACGGTATTATTTATTAAAATAATATTATCCGAATCACTCCATATATCTACTGCGTTTCCTAAACCCCAACATCTTACAGTATTATTTATAAAAACATTGTTATAGGAATAAACCATATTAAGTATTCCCCTGCCTGAATTGCTTGTAAAATTATTGTTTCTTACACTGTTATTTGAAGCTCCATTAAACCATAAGGAACCCCCAGAATCAGATATTGCTATATTACTTGTAATATTATTATTTATAGATTCTCCTTCAATTCTAATTGATGTTCCTATCCAACTATTTGTAATAGTATTATTAAATAAAAGATTATTTGGAGCAGATCCAATATAAACAGTATATGAAAAATTGGAAAATAACTTATTAAAAGAGATATTATGAAAACCATATGTGTAATTCTCTTCATTAATTAATACAGCACTACCTGTACTTATATTTAAAAAACTATTAAAAATAGTAGAACGATTAGAATGAACTAAATATATTCCTTCTCTAGAAGAACCAGCACCCCAGTTTCCATCAACAATATTACAGTTTTTTATAGTAGTATTAAACTGATTTGTATAAACACCATAAGTATTTGCAGCTCCCCCGGTTGAATAATTTATCCAATATCCATTACAATCAATTGTTACATTTGCTGCTGCAACTGTAAAACAAGTTCCAGTTGATGAAACGTTTTGAGTTAAAGTATAAACTCCTGAACTTGAAAGAGTTCCACAATCTAATCCACTGCTCACATCAAAATTCCTTTCTCCAGAACTTGCAGTATTTCCATATTCGTCAATAGCATAAACTGTGTAATTATGTTGCCCATCTGAATAACTTAAATTTGATGTGTTAAACTTGTTTATCTGAGAACTGTATAATGCTTTTACTTCTGATTGAGATAATGATCTGCTAAAAATCATCGCCTCATCTAAAACAACTCCTCTTCCTAAATTGTGCCATCCCATATCACTTAAATCTGCTGTAGTATTTCCATCAATTAAATAATTTGATAACCCGGTAAGATTTGTTGAATCTACTTGAACCCCATTAGTATACATTCTAGCATACCCTGTTGTACTATTATAAGTATAAACAATATGGTACCAATTTCCATCATTAGGAATTACTTCCGTATATATTCCTCCTCTCCTAACTCCATCAATAAAAACATCTCCACGAACATATCCAGAATTATAAGCATCATAAAAATACCATGCAGGATATCTAGACAATAAATGCATATCTCTTGTTTGAGTATAAGTAGTTGTTCTTTTCATCCAAATTGCAAGAGTAATCCCCTCTGTTATATTATATTGAGAAGAATATTTTATCCCTAACTCTCCTCCATCTCCAACAAAATCCATTCCTTCTCCTCTTACACCAGTAGTTATATTTGAAAAAGATAATCCTCCTTGAAAAGTTGCATTATTTTTATAACTAGAATTATCATAAACATGAGTGGAATTTGCATAATCCATTGCCCAATAACCGACTAAAGTCTTGTCTATATCAATCCATGAAGAGGTGTTTGAAGCATCAGAAATATTTGCAGCAATTTCTACAAAACTTGAAGTGGTAGAACCATTAGCAGGGGTTGGAGGCTCTTCAAATGTTATTGTAGGTGAAGTTAAATCTCCTGCACCAATATTAAAATTTCTTAATCCAGAACTTGCCGTATTTCCATATTCATCGATTGCATAAACTGTGTAATTATGTTGTGCATCAGCTAAATTCATTGCAGATGTGTTAAATTTATTTGATTTTGAATCATATAACGCTTTTATCTCTGTTTGAGATAAAGTTCTGTTGAAAACCATTGCTTCATCTAATCTTCCATCAAAATAATCTCCCCAATTCTGACCTACATTAAAATAATCTCCAGCACCAGTTAAATTTGCATTTAAAATAATTCTTGAACCAACAAGAACTCCATTATGATATGAAGACGCATTTCCATTTGAACGATTATAAGTTAAAGCAACATGCTGCCATTGTCCTGTAGATAAGATATCTGGAGAATCAAATTGATATTGTGCTGTAGCATTATAAATACCAGAACGAATTCTACTAGGGGCCGCCATATGAAACCTAACAGTGTTAGTTCCCATAATTCCTTGCCAAGAAATAGTATCTGGATTAATCCAAACACTAAAAGTCAATTGTCCAGAACTATTAAAAGTTTCTGCAGTAGAAGAACCCAATTTACCCATATTCAACCTAGAACCGTTTCCATAAAATTCCAAAGAATCTCCTCTAACACCTGAAGAAATTCCATTTATTCCTGTTCCAGATACAAAACTCCCAAAATTATCCCAAGAAGAATTGTCATAAATGCCTGTTGAATTGTAATAATCCATAGCCCAATAACCAACTAAAGTTCTGTCAAAATCAATCCATGAAGAAGTATTTGAAGCATCTGAAATATTTGCAACAATTGTTACAGGATTTGAAGCTGTAGAAGTGTTTGAAGGAGTTGGTAATTCAAATATTATTGAAGGTGAATCGGTTTCACCTGAAGAAAGTGTAATTTCTCTATCTAAGGTTATATTTAAATTTCCTGATTCATCAATTGCATATGCTGAATAATCATAAGTTCCTTGGTCTAAACCAGTGAAATTATTATATAATCTATAAGAACCCGCATTATAACTCGCATTAACTTCTTCAGGAGATAAAGTTCTATTGAAAATCATTACTTCATCTAGTGAACCCGTAAGAGGATATCCTAATCCAGTATTTCCACTATTTCTTCTACCTCCAATTAAAACATCGTAAGTGTTGGTTGCAGAGCCTCTAAGAATACTTGAAGTTCTTGGTTTACCATCAACATAAAGAATACCATTTGAACTTGAAGAAAAAGTTAATGCAACGTGATGCCAAGTGTTATCAGAGATATTCACTCCACTAGATGATGATGTTCCTCCTATGTACGTTTCTACAAGATCATTTTGAATAAATACTCCATATTGCCTGGTTCCGGTGCTCGAATCCCCTTTACAAACAAGATAACCTGTTTGACCTGGAGAAATTTTCATCCAACCCAAAATAGAATAACTCCAATTATCTGGATCTATATTTAATTGATCTGGTTGTCCAACAACAATATAATCATCACCATCAAAATCCAATCCTTCCCCTCTCTCTCCATCAACTAAATCACTTGTACTAAGAGTTCCTTGAAAACTTCCATTGCCTTTGTAACTGGAATTATCATAAACATGTGTTGAATTATAATAATCAAAGCTCCAATATCCAACTAAAGATTTATTCCAGTCAAACCAAGCAGAAAAACTATTAGATTCTGTAATTGTTGTGTTTAAATATACAAAATCTTCACTAGTTGTATCTTGATTATCTGGAGTTGGGTTCACCCAATTTATAATAGGGAAAGTTGTATCTTCTGCACCAATATTAAAATTTCTTAATCCGGAATTTGCAATATTTCCAAATTCATCAATTGCATACACTGTATAATTGTGTTGACCATCTGCTAAAGAAATGGCAGAAGTATTAAACTTATTTACCTTTGAATTATAAGCTGCCTTAACCTCTGCTGCACTCAAACTTCTATTATATAATCTAAATTCATCGATAGAACCATTCCAACGATAACCAGAAGAAGGGCCTCCAAGATAAAATGTTCTAGAAGTTGTACTAGTTGGATCTTTATAAGATGCATTACCAAGATACACTCCATCAAAATACAAAAGAGCTTGATTTAAATTTTCATCTACGACAACGACATAATGATGCCATTCATTCAAACTTATAGAAGTTAAAGGAATATTTGTTCCATTGGGATATTTAAAAGGATTACTTCCACTATCACCTGTATTCAAGCATATTGTATTGCTAAGAAAAAACAAATCATAGTATGAAGTATAAGTTGAAGTAGGATGATTCCATAACATAGGCATATTATCATTTAAATCATAAGCATAACCCCAAGCTTCAAAAGTTGCAGAACTTCCTAAGGCAAGAGTTCCTCTATAAAGATAATCTGCTCCATCTCTATCAAGTGCAAATGCATCTCCCCTTACACCTGTTTCAATATTGCTTGTACTTGCCCCACCCCCATATAAAAGATTATTTCCCCAAGAAGAATTATCATAAACTCCAGTTGCACTATAATAATCCATTGCCCAATATCCAACTAAACTCCTATCAAAATCAATCCATGAAGAAGTGTTTGATGCATCAGAAATATTTGCAACTATTGTAACTGGACTTGTAGTAGAAGATGCATTGTTTGGAGTAGGACTCTCAAAGGTGATTGTTGGAGCTACTGTTTCACCTCCTAAATAAGTCAATGTAAAAAAATCATTAACTTTATTTTTTGTTACAGTAAAATTAAAGATATTCGTATCATTAGACGTACTAGTTTTATTTGCATTGATGGTATAATTATTATAAAAAATTCTTGTTCCTCCATTATTTATATATTCTGTAACATTTTGTCTTTGAATCCAACCAGAGGAATTTGTATCTGCTGTAAATTGTAAAACACTTGAAGTATTGTATCCGGAAACATTTACTCCTGCAGCGGCAGTAGAATTGCTATAATTAACATAAGCCTGATAATACCACTTTCTTATCAAAGAGTTAGAAGTAGTAACATACTCTGTATCATAATTACAATTCAAAAAAACATTTCCAGTTGAACCAAGCTCAGTATAATAATAAACATCATAAGAAGCCCCATCCAAAGAAACACAATCCATTATAATGTTATTAGTTGCATTATGAATTCTAATTGCTTCTCCAGAAACCAAAGTAGAAGCATTTAATCCTATAAAAACATTATCGTGAGCACCCTGCCAAAAAAATACTCCTCTTCCAGAATTAGACGTTGCAGTTTGATTTATTATTATGTTATATGATGAACCTCCTGTTATTCCCAATCCTTCATTTGTTTTTGTTGTAGCTAAATTATTCAACAAAATGTTATAGTGGCAATCATGTAATCTCATTCCCTGAGATGAATTTGCAGTAATACCCATAGAAGAAGTAATGTTATTATAATTTGCATTTCCAGTTAAATAAATACCTGCAGAATTACTGTTATTTGCATAACAATTAAGAATAGTTCCATTATCCGCCCCCCAAAAAGCAATTCCAATGGAATCGTAATATCCTCCAGTTGTATTGAAATTATTTATTTTACAATTTTTTACAGTAGTATTAAACTGATTTGTATAAACTCCGTAACGAGAAGGTGTTGCCCCACTATAGTTTACCCAATATCCATGACAATCCAAAGTAACATTAGCTGCTGTGACTGTAAAGCATGTACCGGGAGTAACAGTAGAAACATGAGTAGTTAAATCATAAGTTGCACCTGCAGAATTTAAAGTACCACAAGCAGAAATAGCTGGATCTAAAAACAAATCCAAAGGAATATCTTTTTTAATTGTCTCATCTATTAAAGTATAATCATTAAATTTTTTTTCTGTTACAAAAGTCTGAGTTTTTATATCTCCATCTTGAAATAAAGACAATTCGTTTTTCTCAACAGAAACAACTTCATACTTCTCTGAATACTCCCATGTAAAAGAAGGACTTAAATCTTTAAAGACTACAAAATCTGTTGCACTTGTATCAAAATCAAAACTTCCATAATAATATTTTGGAATATCTGCAGTTCCTCTTAAAGAAAAGTTTTTCCAAGTTAATTTATCTGTGACTTGCAATTCAACAACTAATTTTTTCAAATCTTCTTTAGGATGTCCACTTGGATACCACTCCGCTGAATAACTGTTCAAAGAGCTAATTATATATTTTCCATTATCAAAAAATTTCTTGTCTAAAAATATTTGTTCCTCTCCTTCTTTAGTTGGTTGATATTCATCTAAAAAAGCTTTTTCTATTCTCTGATTTTCATTACCTAAACCTTGTAATTCTTGAGAAATAAATTTACTTGAAAAAAAATCTATATTTTTCAAAGAATTAATTATATTTGAATTTAAAAAAAATAAAATCAACAAAACAAATGAAATAAATAAACATACAAAAAAAAATAATCTTTTTATTACCATTTAGCAGACTTCCAATACGCTCGTTGGACCTTGTATTTTAATACAAGTAACATTTGAGCTAATTTTATTTCCTCCATTCATTGTTATGTTTGAATTTGCTGAAAGATTGACATTTCCATTCATTTGAGCACCATCTGCAGTTATACTTCCTGTAACAGAAACACTTTCACCAAAAGAAACAACCGTATCATCTATGTCCGATATAACTCCATCAGCTGTAATGTTCAACCCAATTGTCGAAGAACCAATCCTTACTGAGACAACACCCAACTGACTTATCATTGAATTTATAAGTGTTGTAGAATTATACCACAAAGGAATACTTCCTGCAGTTCCAGCACCAGTTACATTTCCAATTCCAAATCCACGACTATCAACATAAGCTTTCATTGAATTATTGAATCTTGTATCTTCGGAATTTACATAAAGTCCCATTGTGCTATTAACCCATCTAACTGTGTTATTCATTGAAGTGTTAACACCTTCTACAAAATCATAAACTTGATCATTTGTTGGAATTGAATTTGTATCTCCATTTGTAATTGCTGCATCACCTAAATCCATATTTCCAGATCCTGAATTAAATGTAGCTCCATAAACTTCCCCTGTTATACTCGCATTTCCAGTAACATCTAAAACAGAAGTTGGATTTGCATCAGAACCTATTTTAACTCTTCCAGGCATTCTTACATAATTATTTTGATAATAAAGTTTTATAGCTTCATAAGTTGGAACTGCTGAAGATACACTTCCCATACCAATATGAGAATATCCATCTCCTGTGTAAGTCAAATGAAGGGCAGCTGCTCCACTGCCTGCTTCTCCCAAGGAAATTTCGGCTGCTTGTGCAACAGTATTAGAACCGCTGCTTGAACTATCTAAAACAATTTTTGGATAAAATGAATCTGTTACTGAATTTAATTCTTTAAATCCTGAAACACTCAAATTATCATTAGAAAATACTAGATTTCCAGTCATAGTATCTCCTGTAACATTAACCCACACATCTGCGATTCCAGAGATATATCCACGACTATCAACATACTGCTTCATGGTGTAATTTGTGTAATTAACCCAATTTCTCATTGAAGTGTTTTGAATT
>CAZNIA010000009.1:20207-26151 GCA_964572995.1 Candidatus Woesearchaeota archaeon | reverse complement strand
AAAAACTTTAAAATATATTTTTTTGTATATATTTCATGAAAAGACAAACAAAAAGTACTCTTCTTACTATTTCAATAATTTTAGGAATAGCAATAATTGCGATTCTTTCTCTTAGCAATAAACCTCCTGAAACAGATCAAGAAGTTGCAGAATGTATTGGCTCTAAATCAATACTTTATACTCAGCTAGGATGTCACGCTTGTGAAACTCAAGAAGATTTATTCGGAAAAAACTATCAATATCTAGATGTAATTGATTGTTGGTATAATCACCAGCCTTGCATAGATGCAAATATAACTGCAACTCCAACTTGGGTAATAAACAATGAAAAAGTAGTTGGTTTACAAACAATTGAAAAGTTGCAAGAATTGACTGGGTGTTGAAGGTCTAAAATAAATTATTATAAAATTCTACTAAAACCGAAACATTTAAATATAATTATGAATATATATTCATAACTAAAAACACAGGAGTAAAACAAAAATGCCAAATAGAGACGGAACTGGACCAGAAGGAAAAGGTTCTAAAACAGGAAGACAAATGGGAAACTGCAAAGATGCGGAACCCCAACCAGGGTTAGGCTCAGGTAGAGGCCTTGGAAGAGGAACAGGTCCTTGTGGAAGAGGAAAAGGTTGTGGAAGAGGATTCCAAAGAAGAACGATCCAAGAAGAAACTAAAAATTAAAATGCCACGGCCATGTAAAAGAAGAAGAATTAGGGGTAACCCCAATTCCAATTATTTTAAACCTGCAGGAGTTCCCATAAGAGAATTAAAGGAAACAGAATTAGAAATTTCTGAATTTGAAGCAATAAGACTTGTAGATTTCCAAGAAATTTCTCAGGAAGAAGCAGCAAAGCAAATGCAAATTTCCCAGCCAACACTTTCAAGAACTCTCGCTTCTGCAAGAAATAAAATAGCAGATTCAATAATAAACGGAAAAGCAATAAAAATAAAAAAGATTCCGAAAGATTTAAATTAATAACTTAATAAATAAAAAAATAGAAAATGGTAATATCAGAAACATTCACTTTAGGAAGAATAACTCTTCTTGCACTTGCAGATTCAGTTAATCCCTGTGAAATTGCTGTTTTAGCAATGGTTCTCATAACAATTCTTTTGGCAAATCCAAAAAACAAAAACAAAGTTCTTTTTGCTGGATTAGCTTTTTCACTTGCAGTATTCATAGGGTATTTAGCTTATGGGCTTTTAATCATTCAATTTTTCAATGTCTTTGCCGAATTCTTAAGAGAAAGTTCAAAATATGTTTATAATGGATTAGCAATACTTGCTATGCTTATTGGAGCTTTAAACATAAAAGATTTTTTCTTTTACAAAGCAGGAAGTCTAGGAACAGAAATGCCTATTTTTATGAGACCTAAAGTTAAAAAAATAATTGGAAATATAACTTCTCCTAAATCTGCATTCTTAATAGGGTTCATTGTAACTTTATTCTTATTGCCTTGCACAATAGGGCCGTATATTGTAGCCTCAGGCTTGCTTTCAGAATTAGGAACCCTTGGAGCTCTACCCTGGTTATTATATTACAATTTCATTTTCCTATTGCCTATGTTGATAATAACATTTATTGTGTATTTTGGAGTTGCAAGAGTCGAAGATGTAACAGGTTGGAAAGAAAAACACATCAGAAAACTTCATTTAATAGCAGGAATATTACTTTTATTGGTAGGACTAGCTATCTTGCTTGGCTGGATATAAATAATTAATATAATTCATAATAGAATTATATCCTCTAAAACTATATGAACTTCCTGGAGCTAGAAGACAAGGCATTATTCTTTCAGAATCTGAGAAGACTTCTCTAAATTCAATGTTCATCTCTTTCAACTTCTTGGAAGTCTTTGCACTCTCTTTACCTTCATCCCTCAACAAAGTCAATGTTTCCAAAACCATAATTAAATTCAACAAGTTTTCTTTAAATAAATTGCCGTAATAACATGAAAATATCAATTTAAGTTTAACTTTTTTAAAATGAATAACAAGGTTTTTAAATAGGAATCACATAAAAAAACTAGTAACAATAAAATATGATACAAGTATCATTAGATAGCGAACCACCCCCCGATTGTCGAGGGAAAAAAGAAGTGAAAAAGAAGAATAAAAGTCTTCCACAATTGGTTTTTTCTATAAAGAATAAAAATAATAGCAATTCTCTAAATGATTCTAACAACAAAAAACTCGAAGATAAAATAAAAAATAATCCTGGAAGCAGCTCATCTCTAGAAAATTATTCTGCTCTTGAAAAATCGTTTTCAGAAGAAAACACAACGCTATCTCAGAAAAGTATTATCTTCTCTGGTATAAACCACAGCAACGAAGATTTAGATTCAATAAATTTAAATTACCTGAAGATACATGAAGAAAATTCAGCAGAAAATCCTAGAAATTTATATTTTTATTTCAAAAACACCGAATATAACTTTGTTTTATCACAAACATTTATAAAAGATAATAACAAAGAAAAAAAAGATTATTCCGAATCAAGAGAAAAGCAAGAAAAAGATATATTCTATAACTTGTCCTCTTTTGACGACGAGAAAACAACTGAGGAGAGAGAAATAAAGTGGAATGCGACAGCTTACAATTAGCAGACAAGAAAAAAGAAGAAGGAAATTATAAAGCTGTGCAAAAAAGATTTGAGAGATTTATAACAATAGATGAGATTTCTAAACTATTCGATTTAGATAAAGACGAATTAAAAAAAATATGTAGTAATTATCCTATGAGAATTCCAGACTATTATCTATCTTTAATAAAAGAAAAAGGAGATGGGGTTTACAAACAATGTATTCCTTCTTCAGCTGAGATTTATGACTTATGTGGAGAAGAAGATCCTCTTCATGAAGAACCAGAACATCAAAGAAGGCAAAATGTTCCTTCTCTTTTAACTCACAGATATCCAGACAGAGTCCTTTTCAGAATTTCAAATTCCTGTGCAATGTACTGCAGATTCTGCACAAGAAAAAGAAAAGTAGGGGATATAAACAAAAACCCCACATGGGAAGAAATAACTAAAGCAATACTTTACATAAAACAACACCCAGAAGTAAGAGATGTAATACTCTCTGGGGGAGATCCTTTAATGCTTCCAAATAAACTTCTAGAAAAAATAATCAAAGCTGTACACTCAATAATCTCTAAAAGAGAAAACGGAATAATAAGAATAGGAACAAGAATCCCTTGTGTTCTTCCTCAGAGAATAACAGAGGAACTATGTGATATTCTGAAAAAATATCATCCTATTTATATAAACACCCATTTCAATCATCCAAATGAAATAACTCCTGAAAGCAGAAAAGCTTGTGAAATGCTTGCTGATGCAGGAATACCTTTAGGAAATCAAACAGTTCTCCTTAAAGGAGTAAATGACAATCCAGAGACAATGAAAAAACTTGTTCTTGGACTTTTAAGTATGAGAGTCAGACCTTATTATATATACCAATGTGACCCAGTAAAAGGAGCTAATCATTTCAGAACAAGAGTTGAAAAAGGACTTGAAATTTACAAATCCTTAAGAGGCCATACGTCAGGGCTTGCAGTTCCACAATTTGTAATTGATGCGCCTGGAGGAGGAGGGAAAATCCCCTTGTTGCCAGAATATGTTCAAAGCATAGACAAAGATAAAGTTGTACTCAAAAACTATGAAGGAAACACTCACGAATATCCTCAAATCAAAGAAGATTATTGAAAAATCTTTAAATCAATTATCTCATAAAACAGACTATGAATAAATATACTCCTCAACCATTGTTCAACACAATAACTCCATAAAAAGTTATACCCTATAATTAAATAAAAAATAAACTTAATTTTTATTATCAAAAAATTTAAAAATAAATTTTTCTATATCTATACTAAAATAAATAAAAGAGGAAAAGGAGGAAAACAAAAAGATGGTTGAAGCAAATTATATCCAAGAAAAAATGGCAGAAATGCAAAAAAGTGAAGATCTTTCTAATATCATGGGTAAAATTCTTTCTGGAAGACCAGGTTATAAAGCAGTAATTGAAAAAAAGATTGTCCAAGTAAGATGTCCTGGTAATTGTGGGATGATTTTTGAAAGCCCTGTAAAGTTCTGCCCTGAATGTGGTTCAAAAATAGAATGGCCTAAGAAAGAGTAAAATTATATTTTAAAAACATTTTTAACTACTTCTTATATCTCTTTCTTTATGGAAAACCCAAAAATTCGACAACCAATTGTAACAGTATGTGGACATGTAGATCATGGAAAAACTTCAATCTTGGATTGTCTTAGACATAGCTGTGTTCAAGCTGGAGAGTGTGGAGGCATCACCCAAAAAATCTCATTTACTTCTTATCCAATGAGTCAAATGAAAGCAGCTTGTCCTTTAATTGATAAATCTGGGATAAAAGTGAATATACCTGGATTCCTTTTAATTGACACTCCAGGACATGCAGCATTTACCAATTTAAGAAAAAGAGGAGGTTCTTTAGCTGATTTAGCAATACTCGTTGTTGATATAAATGAAGGAATAAAACCTCAAACAGCTGAAGTAATTCAAATCCTTAAACTTCATAAAACCCCTTTTTTAATTGCTTTAAACAAAATAGATAATATCTCAGGATGGAGAACAAACATAGACAAACCATTAAAAGAAAGTGTTGAATCTCAAGGAAGCAACGTTAAGCAAGTATTTGATGAAAGATATATGACCTTAATCGGTTCATTAAACAGCTTTGGATTTGATTCTGATTTATATTACAACATCTCAGATTTCACAAAAAAGATAGCATTAGTTCCATGTTCTGCAAGAACACACGAAGGAATACCTGAATTAATAATGATGCTCTGTGGTTTAAGCCAAAAATACTTAGCAGATAAATTAAAAATAGGAAAAGAACCTAAAGGAGTTCTTTTAGAAGTAAAAAAAGAAAAATCCAATAATTATATTGAAGCTATTTTATACGATGGAGAATTAAAGAAGACAGATGAAATTGCAATTGCAAATTTCAACACAGAAAAAGACCCAATAATAACAAAAATAAGAATTTTAGAAGAAATAGAACCAGTATGTGCGAAATTCAAACCAAAAGAAAGCGTAACAGCTTCTACAGGGATAAGAATGCAGTTAATTGAAAAAGATGAAGTTCTTCCAGGGATGCCATTTGAAATCTACAAAAATAATTTAAAAGAATTAAAAGAAAAATTCAACAAAGAAATCTCAGACAAGATAAAAACAAAACATAATGGAATAATAGCTAAAGCAGATTCTTTAGGAAGTATTGAAGCACTTCTTTTCCTTTTAGAAAATCAAAATATCCCTGTATTAAAGGTGGGAATAGGAAACATCAACAAATCAGATGTAATAGCTGCTAAAGCAAATATAGAAATAAATGAATTAGATGCAATAATAGTTGGATTTAATGTTGGAATAGATGAAGACACTCAAGAACTAATAAAAGATCAAGGTAAAAAAATAAAAGTAATAACAGATGAAGTTGTCTATAAACTTATTGAAGATTTAATTGAATGGAGAACTGAAAAACAAAAAGATATTGAAAAAAAGAGATTAATGGAATTAGCTTCAATATGTAAAGTAAAAATACTTCATCAGTATGTTTTCAGAAATACAAGTCCTGCAATCTTTGGGGTAAAAATTGAAGCTGGAAAATTAAAACAACAAATGCATCTAATAGATGAAAATGGAGAAAAAGTAGGAAAAATAAAAAATATCGAATCTGAAAGAAAATCTGTTCAAGAAGCAGGAGAAGGAATGGAGGTTGCTGTTTCTATGCCTGGAATAAACTTTGAAAGAGCAATGAAAAACAGAAACCTCATGTATTCTGATATCGGAGAATCTCAGTTTAGGAATTTCAAAAAAAATAAAGACTTACTTTCAGGTGCTGAAATGAAAACACTTCAGGAAATAGCTGAGATAAAAAGAAAAGAAAAAGCAGATTGGGG
>CAZNIA010000009.1:0-20107 GCA_964572995.1 Candidatus Woesearchaeota archaeon | reverse complement strand
TCATCTCTCATCAACTTGATCTTCCATCCAGTCTGGAATTTCTTCGCTATCCCACTCTTCAAATCTTTTGGCTCCAATTATTTTACCTTCCAAATCAATTCTTGGTCCCCCATGATGAGGGATAGAATATTTTTCGCAAGCTGTTTTCAAATCACAAAAATTACAATGAAATCCATAAAAAGGTGCAAAGTAATCTTTAGTTATTCCTTCTGCAACTTCATTAATTAACCTCTTTATATAATCGAAATCTTTTTCACTCCTATGAGTCTTGAAAACATTCCCTGACCTTAAATGATAATACAGAATAGCTTCCTCTTCTTTACCAAAAAGTTTTCTAAATGCATAGCTATAAATTGTAAATTGAGGATGTCTATGTAAAACAAATGAATCTTTTTCAGGAGAGCTCTTATCTGTTTTATAATCAGTTATATAAGCTCCTTTATCATTTTCATCAATTCTATCAAATACTCCTCTTACAGGTATACCATCAATATCAAAGGGTTCATCCTTCTTTACTCCAAAAGCAAATTCTTTTTTAATTGGAGGAGGAAGTTGCTTATGGCGATTATAAAATCTCTCTAGTATGTTCTCTCCAAGTCTCATGTATCCAAAAAAAACTCCAACTGGTTCTGGACCTAAATCAACATGATTTCCTATTCTAACTTTAAAATCATCTTTTAAATCGAATTCTTGAACATCAAGATTCTTCTTTTCTTTTCCCTTAAGAAAATTACCTGCAACATCTGAAGTCCAATAATACTTCCAATATTTAGAAAAACTCTCTGCTGATTTATAATTCACATCATAAAATCTTTCTAACATATAATGAATACCCTTGCCAAAAGCTAATCTTACATTGGAAGGAACTTTTTCGTGCATTATATACTTAAGATAATAAGAAAAACTACATCCTTTGTAGGTGGTTATCTTACTAGGGCTAAGCTTACCCACATCTGCCATAAAATTAAATGTCTAGATTATTTATAATAATTATTACAATAAAAAAGCATAAAAACAAAGCTTTAAAAACAAAAACATATAATTGATATAATGAAAAAAATAAATGTAGGTGTTATAATTGCAATTTTGGCTATGATTTACTCATTTTCAATCATAGTTTCAGCAGAACCTTGTAACCTACAAATTTCAATGATAAATCAAGATCCATATCCTGCAATTCAAGGAGATTATGTTAAAGTATTATTCAAAATAGACGGAATAAGAAACACTGAATGTGGGACAGTTACATTTGGAATAAAAGAAGATTACCCTATTTCTCTTGATCCAAATGTTGAAAATCCTATAACAATAAAATCTGGAATTTATGAGAAAGATTACAATTCTTACTACCTTGCTCCATACAAATTAAGAGTTGATTCCAATGCTCTTGATGGAGATAATCCTATTGAAGTATATTATTCTACAAGAACAGCTTCAAATGTAGTTAAAGAATTTGACATAACTGTTGAAGATATAAGAGCTGATTTTGAAATACATGTTAAAGATTACAATTATATAACAAAAGAATTAACATTTGAAATATTAAATATAGCTGAATCTGATGTTGAAGCACTAACAATAGAAATCCCAAAACAAGAGGATGTTTCAATAAAAGGAGCAAACAGGATAGTTGTGGGAGACTTGGATTCAAATGAATACACAACAGCAGATTTTGAAGCAACACTTCCTGAGAAAGAAACTACAATAAACTTAAATGTAATATATACTGATTCAATAAACTCAAGGAGAGAATTACAGAAAGTTGTTGAGTTTGATCCTTCTTATTATTTGGATAGAAACAGTGACAAAAAAAATTTCCCTTGGTTTTTGATAGTAATAATAGTTCTTGTTGTTGCAATAATTGTTTGGAGAACAATCAAAAAGAAAAGAAGAGAAGCTGAAAGAAGAAAAAGAAGGGCAATGGCTTAAGTTTAATTCTCTTTAAGAAAAACTATTGGAGCCAAATCTCTGGAAGAAGAATTGTCCTTATGTTCCAAATATAATTCTTCATCGCTAATTATCTCCCCTAAATAATAATGAGTTGAGTCTTTTGGGGTAGGAAGACTAATATAACTATGCTTAAGACCAGTTCTTTTAATCTGATAATTATTGTCACACCCGGCCAATCTTGAAGCAAAAGCATCTCCTTCTACAATATCAAATTTATAAGTCAAAATTAATTTACCTAAACCAAGAAAAGTAAAATTCTTTGTCTTCAAATCTTTTTCAAACACTTGACTAAGATTTCTTATCTCTAACTTTTCGGTTATATCTTTCGAAAGTTTATTATCCATAGGGTATATGATAAAAAAACTCTTTTTAAGAATTATTATTATTCAATATAGATTTTATTCATATCTCAAAGCACTAACAAGTTAGTGTATTACATTACTCGTTCTACTCGTAACGTAGCGCATCAACAGGATTAACTTTAGATGCATTTATTGCAGGCCATGCTCCAGAGATAGCCCCTGTTAAAGTTGCAAATCCAATACATGCTATAAACAACCAAGCAGGGAAAGAAGGTTGTAAAAATCCATAACCCACACTTGCTATTATTTTACCACCTAAGAAGCTTAAGATTAACCCAAATAAAACTCCTAAAACACCTGCAACAAATCCTAAAAAGGAACTCTCAAACAAGAATATCTTGAATATCTCTGAGTTTTGAGCTCCAATAGATTTCATTACTCCTATCTCTTTAACCCTTTCCAAAACAGAAGTTATCATTGTATTTGCAGTATTAACAGCTGAAACAAAAACAGAAATTAAAGCAATTAAAATAATAAACCAGATAACAATATCTAAAGCAGTTGAATAAGATTCAATCATATCATCAAAAGACTGAACAAAAAAATCCTCTTTACCTTCATCCTGCCCTCTTTCTTTTCTTAAATTTCTTTCAATATCTTTAACAACTCTCTCAATATTACTTGTATCTACTTTAGCAACAACCCAATTATAAGGGAGACTAGTATTAGAATATAGTTCTTCCATAAAGTCATTTGTTACATAAATCTGAGCATCATCTTCTGCACTTCCAACTGCTTGATAAAATCCAACTATCTTAAATTTCTGTCCATTCAAAATTATATTATCATTTAATGCATAAGGTTTAACAAATATTTTATCTGGTAAAAGATAATTATAACCCAAAACAACTCCCTTATCTCCTGGCTGTAATTCTCTTCCAGTATAGATATCTATATTGAAAACATCCATTATCAAAGGTTTTTTGGGGTCATATCCAACAATAGAAACATATTTTTTTACTCCACTTTTTTCAACTTCAACACTCTTGAAGTAAATTCCAGTTGCAGAATACACTCCCGAAGTTGTTTCAACAACATGAACTTCATCTTCTGAAAAAGCAAATGTATCATCTAAACCTCCAAATCCTTTTGGTTGAATTAAAACTTTATCTGCAGAAGAAGCACTTGACATTTCTTCAATATAATTAAATAAACCTAAACCAAAACTCACAAAAATAAAGATGGTTGTAATTCCCGCAAGTATTGAAATAATTGTAAATGCACTTCTCGTTTTTCTTTGTTTTATATTCCTTAAAGAATAATTAATTGATTCTCTTGATATCATTTTATCCTCTCAATGCCTCCACTGGATTTTGTTTAGCTGCTTTCATAGCAGGAAGAATTCCTGCAAATGCTCCTATCAAAAAACTTCCTAATAAAGCAAAGAACATCAAAAATAAATCAATCTTTGGTTTCACTTCTGCTCCCAAAAGAGCATTTATACCTGAGATACCAGAAATACCTAAAATTACTCCAAATAGAACTCCTATTGCACCTCCTATTAAACCTAAAACTCCTGACTCAACGAAAAACTGCATGAATATTTGATGATTTGTTGCACCAATAGCTTTCATTATTCCAATTTCTTTTCTTCTTTCAAGAACAGAAGTAGTCATAGTATTTATTATTCCAATTGCACCAACTAAAATAGAAATAGAAGCAACAATAACTATGAAAATAGTTATTGCATTTAAAATACTGTTGACTTGTTCCAAAGAAGCTTCTGGAGTAGAAACAGTGAAATCTTCTTCTCCAACTTTAACATCTCTTAATCTTCTAAGCAACTTTTCAATATCTTCTTTAGTCTTATCTATCTCTTCTTTATCTCTTGGAAGAACAGCAATAAAATCCCATTCTTCTATAGGCCCATATAAACTTTCTATATCTCGTTCATTCATAAAAACAATGTTATCAAAAATAAAACTTCCTTTTTTCTCTACAATTCCTACAACCTCAAAATCCCTACCTTGAATATTAACTTTGCTTCCGGGAACAACTTCTCTTTCTAAACCCACTTTATCAACATAAAAATTATATCCCAACAAAACCTTTCCAGAGTCTCCATCTTCAAGCAATCTTCCTACAATTGTTTTTGCTTCAATCTGCTGATAAAGAACATCTCTATCCTCTCCAGAAGGAATATTTGTTGCATACCCAAAAATTGCTTTATTATTGAATTCCAATCTTCCAGCAACTATAACTCTCCCAACTGCAGCTTTAACACTACTAAGTTTTTCTATTTCTTGTAAATCTCTTTGAGTTAAAGGATTAACCTGTCCTGTTCCAGGAGGACCAAAACCATTTCCAGCTCCTTCAACAGTTATCAATTCAGTTGATGAAACTCCAAACTGAGAACTCACAGCAGTTTTAAGTCCATTACTAAGTGTAATCAAAGAAACAACAGCAAGAATCCCAATACAAATACCTAAAAGAGTAAGATAGCTTCTTATCCCTTTCTTTCTCAAATTTCTATATGCAAGAACAAAATAGTTCATTTTACTTTTTCCTTTCTTTTGTAACTCTTTCTATTTTTCCATCTTTAAGCCAATAAATAGTATGAGCATATTTCTTGGCTAATTCAGGAGAATGTGTAACAAAAACAATTGTTCTTCCTTCTTTATTCAATTCAGTTAGAAAATCCATAACCTTTAATCCTGTTTTAGTGTCCAAATTCCCTGTAGGTTCATCAGCTAAAATAACTTCAGGATCATTTGCAAGAGCTCTTGCAATTGCAACTCTTTGCTGCTGTCCTCCTGAAATCTGATTAGGATAATGATCTCTTCTCTCCCATAAATCCAATCTATGCAAAATTTTTTCTGCTTTCTCTTCTCTTTCATCTTGTGAAACTCCTTGAAGAGTCATAGGTAAAACAACATTTTCAAAAACAGTAAGTGTTGGTATAAGATTAAACTGCTGAAAAATAAAACCAATATTTTTTCCTCTTACCTGTGCTAATTCAGATTCATCTAACAATGAAATATCTTCTCCATCAAGAAAAATATGTCCTTTTGTTGGCATATCCAAACTTCCCACAAGATTCATAGCAGTTGATTTACCTGAACCAGAAGGACCCATAACTGCAACAAAATCCCCCCTCTGAATATCAATACTTATATCATCTACTGCTTTAACCACACTCTCCCCCATCTCATAATATTTTGCAACATTCCTAAGATGAATAACTGTTTTATTAGGATCTCTCTCTTTTTTCATAAATAAAAAATAAGAATATCATTAATAAACCTTACCACCCGAATAACCAACAAAACATTTATAACAAATAAAGATACAAAATCAACATGACAAAAAAACCACATAAAGTAATAGCATTGTTAACATTAATTGCAATTTCACAACCAATAAATGAAGGTTATTCTCCAAGACTAAAAAAATTAGAGAATATCCAAGCAATAGAGATAGCTGAAAGAAACAGAACAAATGCAAGATATAATCTTATTGAATTAAATGAAAATATAGGTGCCATTGAAAGAAAAAAAGAATTTCTTTTAATGAGATTAAGTGAAAAAGATATTACAGATAGTCTTAAAGAAAATTATGTGAAAAAGCTAAATGAAACCAACAAAGAATTAAGAGGATATTATTCAAAAAAAGATTCAATATATAAATTAATCAATAAATAATCATTGTCTTGATTTTATAAAATCTTTAAGTAAATGAAAAACTTCTTTTTGTTTATTAGGAAGGAAAGTAATTGAACCTGCATTTTTATGCCCGCCTCCTTCAACAAAAGCTTCAGGAATTTTCTCATCAAGATATTTAATAAATTCATGAACTGAAAAATTAGAATCATTTGTAGCTCTTATTGTCATTGAAGTTGCCATAACTCCCACAGTAACTAAATTTGAAATCTCTTTTTCAATTTGAAGAGAATCATGCAACATACCAACAATTCTTCCAGGTTTAGGAAAGAATCCAAATCCGGGAAAAAACTCTTCGAAATGCAAAAATTGAAGATGAACTTTTCCAAATTTGTCAAGTTTAGAATTTGCTTTTCCAATCTTGAATCCTTTTTCATCTAATTTTTTGATATAAGGTGCCATTAACTCCACAAGTTGTTTCTGTTTAGCTCTTGGTTCACCAAATAAAACTTCAATATACTCTCTTGCTTCCATAAATTTAACTTTAGAAGAAACATAATCAATAACCAAAGAAATATCTGAAAGCAATTCTTTTGTATATCCCTGGGCTTGAGCAATCTTCATATACTTTTCCATCAAATCTGGATTTGCAATATCTATTCTATCAGCAAAACCAGCCAAAGCAGGTATCTGCTCAATATTCTTAACTTCAGGATTTACAAATCTTGCAAATTCTGCACACAACATTCCTGCAGAAAAATGTGAACCGTCCTCTCCAACTAAAAAAGGATTTATATGAGTTAAAACTTCATTTGAAATAACATCATGATCAAAATAATGATGATCTATGACAATAAAATCTGCTCCATGAACTTTTCCTTGTTTTACTGCCATTAAATCTTCAGGAGAAGAACCATTATCTGCAATTATAATTAAAGGCATTTTATTGGAGTGCTTTGCAACATTCCTCAAAGAATTTGCCATATCTCTTATTGAATCATCTATTTCATAAAAAGGTGCAGCACATGGAGCCCTAGTAAAAAATTCCCATGCAGCTTTTTCAGAACTATGCTGCTTTTCAATTAAAGGTAAAATAGCTCTTTCAAGAGCAAATCCAGAACTATAACCATCTGTGTCGTTATGATGTCTTACAATTATTGGTCTGCCTTGTATTACAGCTAATCTTATTTGAGTAGCTGCCTCAATGAATTTACTTTTAAGTTTATTTAATATCACACTCTCAATTAAAAAATTAGGAGGACTAATCTTGGCTCTTTCTTTTTCAATCTCTTTCATACCCTCAAGAAAATGTTGTTTATTGAATTCATCCAAAATACCTATGGACTTTATTTCTCCTTCTATTTCTCCCTGAAACTCTCCTATCTCAACTGTTGCTCTTATAATCATGCCTTCAACTATTTCCGGATAAGCTCTAACTCCCGGTTTAATGAATCCCTTAAGAGAAAGATTACCTGTTCCATCTGAAACAACAAAAATAGTTGGTCCCCCTGTCTGAACAACCTTGTTAACATAACCTGTTAAAGAAACAGTTTCTTTATCTCCAACTATATCTAAAATCTTTTTTTCAATTGGTTTAACAGAAGGTATTCTGCTTCCAATAAACTTAGATTTAGAATTAAAATTGTTTTGTTTGTTTTTTTTGTAATTTTGCTTTATATTATTTTTTGACTTATTCATAATAATTTACATTCCTCTGTTTTATCTTAATCAAAAACAATAATAACACATCGTTTAAAAAGCTTCTGTATAGGTTATAATAAAGAAAACGAATGATTTAAAAACCATTTCGCAATCTAAATATCATGCCATTCAAAATAAATATTGGAACAAAACAAGGAAAAACTTACAAGTTGGAAACTGAATCTGAGGCATTAGTAGGAAAAGCTTTAGGAGAAGTTATCAAAGGAAAAGATGTTTCACCTTCTCTTGACGGCTATGAATTCGAGATAACAGGTACAAGCGATATATCTGGATTTACTTCCATGAAAGAAGTAGAAGGAATAGGACTTAAAAAAACACTCTTAAGCTATGGAAAAGGAATGCATAAACGTTCAAAAAAAGAAGGAAAGAAAAAGAGATCAAACCCTACACCAGGAGGATTAAGATTAAGAAAAACAGTAAGAGGTAAAATAATATCTAATGCAATAGTTCAGATAAACCTAAAACCAACAAAAGAAGGATCAAAAAAGCTTTCAGAAATATTTCCTGATCAAAACAAAGCCGAAGCTCCTGTTGAAGCAAACTAAAAAAACAATTCTTGTTTAATTTATTTATTGAATTATATAAAAAATTTACAACTCAAAATAAAACCTTGAATTATGTTACTCCTACATAGAAACAACAAAGACAAAACATTTATAAACCTTAAAATCAAAGAAATATTATGGAAGAAAACAATAAACCCAACAAAAGTTTAGTGAATAAAATTCTTTTAGCATCTGCTTTAACAATTGGAATTATAGCAATTTCTCCAAAATCAAATAAAGTAAATGAAATAACAAGCACTTATCAAGGATATACTTCAAATGATGGGTATACATATTTAGTATTTGATGATCAACCAAAACAAGAAAGAGAAGGACTTCCAGAACTAGTAATTAAAGGAAATCCAGACACATTACAAATAGGAAAAGAATACACAATAAAATATTCTTCTAAAGTTAAAAAAGAATACTTGCCTAAAGCAGTAAAAGAGATTAAATACTCCCAATAAGAGAATTTAAAATTATTTTAGCATACCCAAACCTTTTTTAATTAACTTATTCTGACATTTTAATGACAAAAAACGAAAATTCAATTCAAAATATACCCGAGATAAATGTTGGTGTAGTGGGACATATAGACCACGGAAAAACAACTTTACTAAGCAAAATAACAGACAAATTCACAGATACACACTCTGAAGAACTTAAAAGAGGAATTACCATAAAGATAGGATATGCTGAAATAACAGTCTATAAAGATTCAGAAGGGAACTACAACACAGAAAAAGGAACTCCTCAAAGATATGTTTCATTCATTGATGCTCCTGGACACGAAATGCTTATGGCAAATATGCTTTCAGGTGCAGCAATAATAGATGCAGCATTACTTATAATAGCTGCAAATGAAGGAATAAAACCTCAAACAAGAGAACATTTCATGGCTTTACAAGCTAAAGGAATAAAAAATATAATTATAATTCAGAATAAAATAGATTTAGTTTCAAAAGAAAAAGCACTGGAAAGCTACAAAAAAATAAAAGAATTTGTTAAGGGAACAGTAGCTGAAAATTCTCCTATAATCCCTGTATCTGCTCAACAAAATATAAACATAGATAAAATACTCCAAGAACTTTGTAATTTAGAAATACCTAAAAGAGATGAAGAATCAAAACCAATATTTCTTGTAGCAAGAAGTTTTGATATAAATAAACCAGGTACAATAATACCCAATTTAAATGGAGGAGTTTTAGGAGGGATATTGAAAAAAGGAAAATTAAAAGTAGGGGATGAAATTGAAATTAAACCTGGATTAAATATCAAGAAAAACAATCAAACAACTTACCAAACACTTACAACAAAAATAGTCTCCTTGTATAAAGGAAAACAATCTCTTAAGGAAATTTCACCTGGTGCAAGCATCTCAATAGAAACTTCTCTTGACCCCTCACTTACAAAAGCAGATTCTTTAAACGGATGTGTTATTTCACTGAAAGGAAATTTACCTGAAATAACCCACAAACTCTCAATAAAAACAAAATTATTTGAAGAAGTTTTAGGAACAGAGCAACAACAGAAAGTAGAACCAATAAAAACCAAAGAGATTTTAATGCTTTCAGTAAATACAACAATCACAGTAGGCATTGTTGAAAAAATCTCAAAAAACAATATTGAAGTCTCACTCAATATACCTATAATTGCACTTAAAGGAGATAACACAGGGATTGCTAGGAATATAAACAATCACTGGAGACTTATTGGATTTGGTGAAATAGAATAATTCAGAGAAAAATAATAAAAATGTTCTTAACTTCTAAAACTTTTGAACTCATAAAAATATTTATAAACAATTAATCCATAAGATAAATATGAAAAAAGAGTTTGTATTTTTAACACTTGCAATCTTTTTAATTGCATCTTTAGGACTTATTCTTGCAGAAAATGAAAATGAATCAGAGGAAGAAGCAGTATTCTGTACAATGGATGTTAAAATGTGCTCTGATGGTTCTTATGTAGGAAGAGATCCAGAAAATGATTGTGAATTTTTCCCTTGTTCTGGAGAAGATGATGAAGATGGATTAGAAGAAGAGAATGAAACAGATGATGACGACAAATTATTAGGCGCTTCTTGTGGAACAGTTACTCCAGGTTATAATGATGAATGTTGTCAAAGAAAAGGATATGAAGAATGGGATCAAGAAGAATTTAAATGCATTGGTGAAAAAAGCAGAGAAAAAATAAGAGAAAGATTAGGAGAATCATGTGGAACAGTTACTCCTGGAACAGAAAATGAATGTTGTCAAAGAAAAGGATATGAAGCATGGGATGCTGAAGACTGGGAATGTGAAGAAGAAATCGATGAATATGAATGTGAAGAATGGAATTGTACTAAATGGAGTGAATGCTCATCAGAAGGAATAAGAACAAGGGAATGTGTTGCATCTGGATTAAATTGTACAGAAGATGATGAAGATGAAAATGAAACAGAAGACCAGCCAAAACTTACAAGATATTGCTATGAAGAGAAAAAATTAAGACCAAATCATGGAACAATAGAATGCCCTGAAGAATGTATTTGTTCTGGTTCAACAATAAAATGCTCATTTGAAAACGGTACAAGAATAATGACTGTTTATGCTGGAAATTCAGGGAATGTAATAGTTCAAGTTAAAAATCTGAATATGTCTACAAATGTAACCTTATACAAAGGAGAAAACGGAAAAGTTTACGGTATATTTGAAGACAATGAAACAAAAGAGATAAAACTTCCAGATGAAGTTATAGAAAAATTAAAAGAAAAGAAACAAAAAAGACTCCAACTCCAAAATGAATCAATAAACTTAAGTGAAGACGGATATTATCATGTTGAAATGAAAAAGAAAGCAAGACTATTCTGGTTAGTTCCTGTTAGAGAACATGTACAAGCAGAAGTTAATGCTGAAACAGGTGAAACAGTGAAAATAAGAAATCCTTGGTGGGGATTCTTAGCTAGAGACATGAGAGAAAAGGGAAATTACACAGAAACTGAAGAGTGAATGCCCTAAAACTTTATAATCCTCTTTTATTTTTTAGAACTCATGGTAATATACTCTCATTCAAAATTATCTACATTTGAGCAATGTCCTTTAAAATACAAATTAAGATATATTGATAAAATAAAACCAGAGATTGAAAAGACAATAGAAGCTCATCTTGGAACATCAGTTCATGATACCTTGGAATGGGTCTACAATTCTATAAAAGAAAATTCTGAAAGACCAATTACACTTGATGAAATAATAAACCATTATATAGATATTTGGAAAAAAGATTTAACACAAGATATTTTAATAGTTAAAAAGCAATTAACTCAAACAGATTATTTCAATAAAGGGATACAATTTCTTGCAGATTATTATCAAAAGCACTATCCATTCAAAGACGGAACAATTGAATGTGAGAAAGAGATAACAATAAATCTTGATGAAAATACACAAATAAGGGGATTCATTGATAGATTAGTTTATGATATAGAAAACAATCGTTATGAAATCCATGATTACAAGACAGCAAACACACTTCCAACACAAGAAAAAATGGACCAAGACAGACAGCTTGCATTATATTCAATAGCTATAAAAGAAATATATGGGGAAGATAAAGAAGTTCTTTTAATCTGGCACTATTTAGCATACAATCATAAAATAATATCAAAAAGAACCCAGCAACAACTTGAAAATTTAAAACAAGAAACAAAAAGACTAATAAAAGACATTCAAAACACAAGAGTATTTCTTCCAAATAAATCTATTTTATGTGAGTGGTGTGAATACAAATCAATCTGTCCTGAATGGAAATTTGAAATAGATTCAAAGATATCTGAAAAAATTCTTGCAAAAAAAGTAAACCCTTTTCCTGAATTCAAAGAAGATCAAAAAGAAAAGTTAGATATTTGGGATTAACAAGCCAGAGTAAAGAATTTAAAGTATATTTTACTTGAATAGGAATGGAAAAGGCGGTGCAGGCAGTTATAATAGTCTTAACAGTATTTATGGTTGGTTTATTGGTTTATTTTGCATTAGAGGCAAGAACCTCTGAAAATTATGAAGACAGAGAAGTTCCTTATTCTCATGTATCTGCAGGAGTTCTTTCTCAACTTACACCAGCATCTTTTTTATATAATCAGGATATAGAATTTTGGTCAAAAAATACTTTAGTGAAAAAACAATTCTATATGGATACAAAATTCGGACAAACTAAAGAAAGTGGAAATACTTTCAACTACACTATTTCAGACTCAGAAGATTGTGAAAGAGAATTTGACAAAGGAAACTATCCTGTTCAAGTTTATTATCAAAAAACAGGGATAGGAACAGAAAAATACAATGTTTATACTGCAAGATCCTGCTGGATAGAAAGTGTTTCTCCAATAAAAATGGAATGTGAGCAAGCAAATGAAAATGCTCCTTGTTTATATTCTTCTAGAATAAGTTGTATTTGTCTTTATGCAACAGAAGCATAATAAATCAATTCGCTGTTAAATTATCAATCTTTAATTAAATCTTTAATGATTTTATATATCTCTGGATGTTTTGTGGGTTTAATCATTCTCACATGGAAGAAATCCACTCCTGAACAAGTTCCATTAACATAAATATTTTCAGTTCCATTCAAATAAGCACTTGAGCTTTTAACTATTCCATCTCCATCCTCTCCTTCCCAAGAGCATCCAATTCCAACAAAATTATAAACAGGGATAGTAGGCAAGGGAGCAGAATTTAAATTATAAATAAAATCACTTGTTTCATTCATCTCACTGCATTCTACATCTGCACCAAATACTGCACAATAATTAAGGACAAATCCATCTACCCCGTGATTAGGTATCCCTACGAGGATAACCCGATCAAGACTTTCTTCACCATACTCTTTAATATAATTTCTTGTAACTAATCCTCCCATACTATGAGAAACAATAATAACTTTATCTTTTCCTGTAATATATTTAACATTAGAAACAACTTCATTTAATCTTGCAGAATAAGTGTTAATACTCTCCCATTTAGAATCAAAAATAAAAGAATCTTCTTCTGTAACTAAACTATCAATATAATACGTAGCTTCAACAACAATAGAGGCATTCACTTTCCCAAGATAACCTTTTGAATCTTCATCATACTTGCTTACATAAAAATACCCTGCATCAAGATACCCTTCTTTTTCAAGTTCTCTTGCCATTTCTCCAAATGATTCCATACTTAATTCAGCTGAAAGCTTCTCATTAAAACTATGTCCGTGAACAAGAATAACAGGATAATTAACAGAAGAATCATCAATACAAGAATAACACTCGCCATATAAACAACAAATAGGAGAAGGTTCTCCAAGATTAAATGAAGAAGAATAATTTATTTCATCAATTACTATTTTCTCTAAGTCTAAAGAATCAATTGAAACACCTAAAGAAAAATTTTCTAAATTAATCCCTGTTTCATTTTCCAAAAGAGAAGTTAAATTAAAAAGTTCATTCTGGATATCTTTAAATCCCTCCAACTTATTATCTAGGGTATCTTTTCCTTTCATATTCAAAACAAATTCATTGAAATTCTCAACAAATGATTCTGCAAGATCAATTGAAGAAGAACTAAACGGATATTCTTCAAGATAGGAAATATTATCTCGTAGGTTGGTCAGATTTTCAACAAGAGAATTATAAGTACTAATATTTCCATAAAAAGAAAAATTAAATAAATTAAATTTATCAGTTAATTCAACAATTTCATCACTCACAGAATATATCTCTGTTCCTAATTGAGAATACTCCTGAGATAAATATAACTTATTCAGAACATCAAGTTTTATGCTTGCTTCATAAAGAGAATTATTTATTTCAACATATTCTTTTTCTAAATCAGATAAATCAAGGTAGGGGTTATTTAAATTAAAAGAGCCTAGCTTATTCTGAACATAATAGAATTCCCTGTTTAATACTTCTGTATTGTTTTTCAGATTATCTTTAATTAAACTCTGAATATCATTTAACTCGTAATCAACAGAAATAATTTTTGTTCTAGATTTAGTAGGAGATTTAGAATAACAAAATCTTGTATCTATGCTGTTGCACTCTAAATTAACTTTGTACAATTTTTGCCCAAATTTTTCATCATTTGGGGTTATAGAATATTCTTTTAAAAGAGGGCTAGAAAGCTTAATAACAATATTCTCCTCAAAGATTTTTTCACCTGAACTTAAGTCTTCTAACACAAGCAAACATTCTGAATTACAAAATGGATTGGTAAGAACTTTTGCCTTAATATCAATATTTATTTCCTCTCCATTTTTTATGTTTATATTTTGATCTTCAACATCCAAGGAAACAAGCAAATCATTCCCCATCATAGATTTAATATAAAGATAAAAATTAAAAAATAAAATAGAAAAAATTAACATTATAATTATTCCTATAGCATTTGCTTTTCTTTTTTGTTTTCTTATTCTTTCCTCTGTTGTTTTTTCCCTATTTTTAGAAGATAAACTGGAATAAATCAATCCTGAAGTAACTATAAAAACAATTATCCCAACAATCACACTTATAAAAACTGCTTTAAGACTAGGAGAAAATTCAAATCTAGAAATCAAAAAAGACAATACAACTCCAAAAAGAACCATAAATCCAACTATCACTCTCATGAAAATACTAAGATATCAGGGTTTAAAAAACTAAATAATATAAATTTTTAAAAACAAAAGAAAACAACCCGCATTATGAAAAAAGTGGCAATAATTGGTTCAGGGCCTGCAGGCATATTTTCTGCATTAGAACTCTCAAATAAAAACCCTAACTTTGAAATAACCCTTTTTGAAAAAGAACCTTATTCTTCAGGGGGGATGATAAATGATTGTAAACTAAATCTCACATACGAAATAGGCATGAACATAGAAGAATTAAAAATTTCAGAAGAAAATGCAAATAATTTAATTTCATATATAGATAAGACCTTCTTAGAACATGGTGCTCCAGATAACATGTATGGAACAGATAAAAACAAAATAAAGAGACTTCAAGAAAAAGCAAAATTATGTAATTTAGAATTAATAAGCTGTAAACAAAGACATATAGGAACAGACAATTCCAAAGAATTAACAGATAAATTCAAAGAAACTTTAATTAAAAAAGGGATAAACATACAAACAAAAACAGAAGTTAAAGATATAATAAAAAATCCTAACAATGGTTTTGCAATAATTACTTCTAAAGAGAATGAAGAGAATTTTTATGAATTTGATTATGTTGTTTCAGCTCCAGGAAGAGCAGGTTCAATCTGGTTCAGAGAAAAAGCAGATAAATTAGGAGCTAAATATCTATGGGGACCAGTTGATGTTGGAGTAAGAGTTGAAATGCTGAAAAAGAACTATGAAGATTTAACAGATATAATTTATGATCCAAAATTAATAATGGACAGTTCAGACAAAGAATTCACAAGAACATTTTGTACAAATCCAGGAGGAAGAATAAGACTTGAAAGACTTGTTGAAAACAAAGACACATTCTCCATAATAAATGGGGATGCAAAGAAAAAATCAAAGACAAATAACACAAATTTCGCAATACTCACAAGATTCTATTTAACAGAACCTTTAATTGATACAAGAAAAGAAGGTTTAGAATTAGTTAAAAGAGTTAATAGGTATGGTGGAGGAAAACCTCTTGTTCAAAGAATGCAAGATTTTTTCAACAACAAAAGAACAAAAGTAGAATATCTTGAAACAAATGGATTAATTCCCACATTAAATCCTTCTTTTGTTACTCCAGGAGATATTAATTTAGCTTATAGTTACAAAGTTGTAAGCAAAATAAAAAGCTTTATTGAAAAATTAGATCATTTAGCTTTAGGAGTAAGGGCAGATCCTAATAACTTAATCTATGCTCCTGAAATAAAATTCTATGAAACAAATTATATTACAACTCCTGATTTAGAAACAAACATTGAAAACCTTTTTGTAGCTGGAGATGGTGCAGGAAAATCAAGAGGAATAGTGGGAGCTGCACTTACAGGAATATTAGCTGCAAGAGGAATATTAAAGAAAGAAGGAATACACTAAAAATAAATATAATTTTATCTTCCAGGTCTTCTTTTAAAATTTCTTGAATTATAATTTCTGTTTCCTCTACTAGGATCTCTAGTGCTATCTCTTTCTCTGTTGTTTTCTCTTCCACTAAATCTATTTCTTCTTCCTGAATCAACACTTACTCTCACCATTTTTATTTCAGGCAATCTTTCTAAAATTACATTTGCTTGATTTGAACTCAACAAGTTATTGAAATTCTCATAATCTCTACTTGCCAAGATAGTTATAGCTTTACCATCTTTTCCAGCTCTTGCAGTTCTTCCAATCCTATGAACATAATCTTTTGAGTCAGAAGGAACTTCATAATTATACACATGACTTACTCCCTTTATATCAAGACCTCTTGAAGCAACATCTGTACAAACCAAAACACCTAACCCTTTTTTATGAAATTCATCAAGAACTTTTATTCTTTTATTTTGTTCAATTCCCCCATGAATTGCCTTTGCATTAATTCCAAGATTTATCAAATTGTTTGCTATAAAATCAACATTTCTTCTTGTATTACAAAAAACCATAACTAAATCTGCATTTTCATTTTTCAACAATGTAACCAACAAAGAAAACTTTTGATAATCAGGAACATCATAATAAACTTGTTTTAATTTAGAAGCATCAACCTGTGATTTAACAGAAACCTCAACAGGATTTAAAGTATATTTTTTAGATAAATAATCAATCTCTGGGGAAATTGTAGCTGAAAACAACATTGTTTGTCTTTTCTTTGGACATTCATGAATTATAGTTTCTACATCTCTTCTAAATCCCATGTCAAACATTCTATCAACTTCATCTAAAACGAGAAATTTAATTTCATCTAACCTTAATGTTCTTCTATTTAAATGATCTATAAGTCTTCCAGGTGTTGCAACCAAAACATCTGTTGAATAAAGTTCTCTTATTTGAGAATTAATATTCATCCCTCCATAAACTGCTAAAACATTTAGTTTCTTATTCTTGCTGAAATTTCTTATTGAAGTTGCAACCTGTTCAGCAAGTTCTCTTGTTGGAGTTAAAATAAGTGCCTGAATTTTTCTGTTTGGTTCAAGATTTTCTATAATTGTTGAAGCAAACACTAATGTTTTTCCACTTCCAGTCATTGAACCCCCAATAATATCTCTTCCAGCTAATGCTAAAGGTATTGCTTTTTCTTGAATCTCAGAAGGTTCTTTGAAACCAAATTGTTTGAAAACATCTGTTAATTCTTTAGATAAACCTAGTTTAGTAAACTTTTCCATATAAATAAATTAAACTCCAGAAAGAATTATAATTTTGATACTTTAATTGCTTTTAATCCTCTATCCCCTTTCTCTGAAGTGAATTCCACTGAATCATCCTTATCAACAGAAACACCTTCTTTGAAAGCAGATTTGTGCAAGAAATAATCTTTTCCATCATCTCCGATTATAAAACCGAATTCTTTTTCACGATTAAAAAACTTTACTTTTCCTTTCATATTATTGTTTTCTCCTTTATACTCTATCTTATATTGGCTAAGCCAATCAACAAAAAATCTTCAAGAAATATTTTATTTTTCTATATTTTGTATATACTTTATATTATTCCTTGAGCGTAAGTCATTCGAAACATTTAACTGCTCAAGACTCACTGACCTGTTCGTTATATTATTATCAATTTTGAAGGTTTATAAAGCTTGGCTTCAAAAAATACAATGTTTATAGTGAGCAATCTAAACTACGCTCTATAAGTGTGTGCTGTTTTTTAATTTTCAAAAGTATAAACGCCCCGACCGGGAGAGTAGAGGGAATTGAATTTATATGTTTTAATAATGCCAATGGGGAAGAGTATAAACACAGCCGGCAGAAAAAATTGAACAATAATCCCCGTCTAATTTCTCACACTCTGAAGAAATATTAGAAGGGTCATCAAAGATAGTATTACATAAATAATAATTACGGTCATAATAACTAGATTGGTTTGGTATTGTAACCAAATTATAGGTATGTAATACTATTAAATCTTGATTAATACTTTCAGAATAATTATAGAAAATCATATCTCCAACTTCCTTGTCTCCATAATAAGACACATTAGTTGAAAACTCATAGAAGTTTGGAATACTTGCATAATAACAAAAGGTCCTATCCTTTTTATTATTCAAAATAGAATTGCACACATCTACACCAAAAAGCACCCCTTCTTTAGAGACAGGAAATGAAATTTGACTATATATCTTATTAAAATACCCATTTAAACAAATAAGTTTTAATTCTCCTTCAAAATTACATACACTTGTATCATTAAACCTTGTAGCTATTATATCAAAACAACTTGATTTTAAAAGAGAGTTATTAATTTGTATACAAATTTCATTAGCAGATTGTTTGGAACAACTTTTTTGTTTAAGTAAAATATTCATTAAGCATATCTCTCTTGCTTCAGGGGTAAATGAATTACACATAGATAAATTACTTATACTTGTAGAAGAACTTCCAACACATATTGCTCTTGCATTTTCATTCTTCAAATAGTTACATATTTCTGTATTATTTTTATTGTATGCTTCCCTATACACATGGTCACATTGTGGGTCTCCTCCATAAAGAAATGCTCTTGAACCAGGATAACTAAATGTAACTTCTGGGTTTGAATAATTCGTACTTTCTATTTGTGCATTACAATTTTCTCCCCATTCTTTAATTAAATCCTCTTCTTTCAATATATTCCGTGTTTCTTGTGTAGGATTTATCCTGTAAATAGTAAGCTCAGGTGAACCGGGGTAAGTATGTGTAGTAAGATAAAATCTATCACTACAATTATATATTGTCATAATAGTATGATAAAGCATTGAAACAACATATTGATAATCAAATTCCCATAATGAGCTACACTGCTCAAAATAAGTATAATTAATATTTTTATTATCTATTGAAATTCCTTTAATATTCTCAATCTCTTTAAGTTTATTTAAATTAAAATCATCCACATCTGTAGTTTCAAGACAAAATTGACTATAGCCTTCATTTAATGCTTCTTCTTTTGAAAGTTTTGAATATCCCTGACATTCTTCTAAATTGTCAATCCAAGCAGAAAGAAATGTAATAGGTTCCTCTTTAGTTGCATCGTACTCTCCTTCAAATATTTTTTCTGCAGGTTTATGATAAAAAATAATCACTAAAGCAATTATCAACACAACAGCTATAATTCCAATAATCCAACCCTTCTTCATATACTCCTTAAGAATTCTTTATTTAAAAATATATCCCCAATCTTCGACGCCATGCTTCTCCAAAAAACACATTTTATCGTCGATATCCTAGGTACGCCCCGACCGGGAATCGAACCCGGGACTCCTGCGCGACAGGCAAGTGTTTTAGCCACTAAACTATCGAGGCTTCTGTGTTTATCAGTATTCAAAACTACAAGAAATCATACATCCTTTAATTTTTAAAGCTTACTAATGACAGATTAATTGTTAGTTTTTTTAGCCTTTTTAACTGCATTAGCTGCTAATGCTGCTGCTCTCTGAGCTTCTGCCATCTTTTTTCTAGCTTCTTTCTGCTCAGGTTTCATAGGCTTTTTTCCTGTTCTACTTCTCTTAGTCATGCCTCTCTGTTTATGCTGATGCAATCTTCTACTATTTCCCATTAAAAATTTATTTATTTTGAGTATATATAACTTTTCATTAAACTTAAACAGCAAAACATTAAAAAAATAATTAAACTTTAACTTTCAAAGTTTCAGCTTTTTTTCTTAAATAATCTATCCTTTCTTTTCCGTCTTTTATTCTCATAAGTTCTTTTGAATGGATGGGTTCTCCTATATTCAAATACAAAGTTTTACCTGTTTTATTCCAAGCTTCTCTAAGAGATAAAACTCTCCTAAGCTTTTCTGTTTTCTTGGA
>CAZNIA010000008.1:24582-26488 GCA_964572995.1 Candidatus Woesearchaeota archaeon | reverse complement strand
ACCTCGTCTATTCTTTGTAGTATGTATTGCACTATTTCTCCATGTTGTTGTAAAAATCATCCAAACAAAACCAAAAATTACTAATGTAAAAGATGTTACAGCCACCCAAGAATATTTTCTTTCAACCATAATTCAAATAAGCAAATCTTCTTTAAAAATCTTTCAAAATCAAGGCTTTTAAGTTTTTTTAAAACCCTGATAGCTGTTTGTTTCAAACTCCAAATTCCAAAAATCAATCAAGAAGAATTAGCAAGAATACTATTAACTCTAATTACAAGAAGGGCAGCAATTGCAAATATTCTTTGTTCTTTAGAAAGATTAGAATCCAATTGAGCCATAAGAAATTTATCTTTGCCTTTAGGACGTAAATTTATTATTGAGTTTTTTCCATCTTTAAATTTCAAAGTTACTCCTCTTTTCCAAACATACTTTGACATCCTCAAAGGATGTCTTATTAAGTTCAGATGTTTATTGTCCAATGCATAAACAAGGTGTCCTAAAAAATCGCTACTTGTTGTTTCATCATTTAAAAAATTTCTTTTTGTTTGAATTTTTCCTATACTCTTTTTATTTAAAAAAGCTTCAATTTCTCCATCTACAATTTTTAAAGAAATTTCATCATTCTTTGTCCGAATATACGAAACCCCATTTACATTGTTGGGAGAGATATTAATAATATTTTCAGAAATACATGAAGGAACTAAAGAATCTTCACTATTGTAGATATCTAAATATTTTTGATATTTTTTTGAAATTTTAGAGGATCTACCCAACCCAATCATGTAAAAATCATTTGTTTTAAAAACATCCTCTTTAGGTAGCCCTTCTTCTTTTATCCTGCTTTTAAGTAAATCAGAAACTTGGTTTTCTGCTTCTCCACTTTGAATAATCTCCTTTGTTGATTTATATGATTTTAGAAAATTAACCAAAATAAGAACAAATATTATTGTAAAAGCTATTGAAAAAACAGCCATTATCAATATATGACTGTCAAAACCTGGAATAAAGTTCCCCACATAATCAAAAACCATATATTATTTCACAAAATAAATTATATAAATCTTCTTAAAACTAGAACTTTCAAGTTTTATCTAAACACTACCTTATTTCTTTTTTCTGGACAAAAGAACAATTATGCCCCCAAAAATAAATCCTAAAACTAATGAAAGTAAAATTATTACCTCAATTCCAGCTCCAAGGCTAAGAAGACCTGATGTTGATTCAGCTGGTTTAAGTTTAAGATATACAAAAAAATAGAATGGTATGAATGCGAGAACAGAACAAATAAATCCCCAAGTTAACAATAACCACCCTTTTTTCATATTATTCATAAGAAAATACACTTTAAAAAACTTTCAATACTTTCACACCCAATAATTCTTTTCAATTATAAGTTTATCCACAATCAAGTGCAAAATTATTCCTATTATAAAATAAACCAACACCAAAATATAAGTTGAAAACTTCTTTCTGTCAATCTTCTTGAAACTATACAGGAAAACAAACACCAACCACAAAACAAGCAAGATTATCAACCAATTAAAAGCATTATGACTGAATGCTGCAAGAGGTGAAAACCAAGGATTAGTCATTATAACACCCGGATTCAAGGATTTCTGTTTCAGTCCTGTTATTCCAAAACTTATCAAATCAGGAATTAAATGCCCCAGCCCAAAAGCCGCTCCATAATACCATTTTTTAGAAAAAATCCAGATTGCTATTCCAAACACAAAAACTATCACCAAGTGAGTTGTTAAACCAGCCATCAATATATTTATTCTGGCAAGTTTTTAAAGGTTTAATTTTGCTTTATTCGGGATTTAATTACCTGTCAACAATCTAGCATTATCGTTTCAATAACTGATAACTATTACCTTTCAATAACTGATAACTATTACCTTTCAAT
>CAZNIA010000008.1:0-24482 GCA_964572995.1 Candidatus Woesearchaeota archaeon | reverse complement strand
ACTATTACCTTTCAATAACTGATAACTATTACCTTTCAATAACTGATAACTATTATCTTTCCATAACTGATAACTATTATCTTTAAATAAACAACTTAATCTCTTCCAATAACACAATATCTTCCAACAACTTACTCTCTTTGAAATTTAACATACACAAACCTTTTAACTGCATTTTCTTGAAAGTACTATGGATTTTGCAACTATTTTTGATATGAATGGTGTTTTAATTGATTCCCATGATTTAACCTGGGGTGCAGTAAACAAACTTCTTGGAGAATACAATGTTTCTCTTTCCCCAGAAGATATAAAAAGATACATTGGAAAATCTTTAGAACAAAATATTCAAGATTGGAATAACAGATATTCCCTTTCTTTAGGCTTAGGAGAATTTAGAGCTGATTTATTGAATGAGCAAAGAGACTCTCTGAAAAAACTCGGTTCAAATCCATGTTTAACAGCTCTCTTAAATGAACTTGAAACTAATAATATTGCAAAAGGTGTTGGAACTTCTTCCAGCAGATTCAGAGCAATAAAAATACTGGATTGGTCAGGATTAAGAAATTACTTTCCAGTTCTTGTTGCTTCAGAAGATGTTCACAATCATAAGCCTTCACCAGACACATTCCTGAAAGTTGCTAAAAAATTATCCCTCCCTCCTGAAAACTGTATTGTAATAGAAGACTCTTATTCAGGAATTTTAGCAGCAAAAATAGCTAAAATGAGGGCAATAGGATATTTAGGAAAACACAATTCAATGGAAGATTTAGTTGATGCAGATTTAGTTATAAAAGATTTTTCAGAATTATCTTATCAAAAATTATCTTCAATGTTCAATAAAGATTTCAAACCAAACACTCATGCTTTCTCAAACCCAATTTATAAGAATAAATCCTTAAATTAATTTCCAATTAATAAATTCTAAAAATAAATGAAAAAAGTATTAAAAAATAAAAAATGTATTTACTTTCTTCTAACTATGAAGAATACGCCTAGTGCTCCTAATGCAGTAACTATTCCAACAACAGTTCCAAATTCAGGAACTAATGGAACATTCCCACAAGCAACATTAACAATTAATTCTAAACATCCAACTTGTTTGTTTTCAGTATACCAAGCAACAGTTTCATTTTCTCCTGTTAATGTACTATAGCTTGCAGTAACTTTCACATCATCTTCATAACCACATTCAGATTCTGTAAATTGAACAGCATATCCCCCATTAGAATCAGTTGTAGCATATTCTTTGTTTCCATTACAGTCAACTGTAACATCTGCACCAGTAACTACAACATTTCCATTAGTAGCATCAGTTACTGTACCACTAACCATTGTTGTTTCATAAGTAGCACAAATAGGAACCTCTGCACTCACAAATCCCAGGGTTAAAAGAACACTGGCTAGAACTAATAGTCCAATTATTTTTTTCATTTGCTCTTTTACCTCCTTTCACATCTTCTCGTTTTAATACTAACATATATTGAAATTTCTTTAAAAGAATTGTTATACTATATAATATACCCCCTTTTTCCTTTCACCACTTTAAAGTTTTAAAATTATCTAAAAAATAAAAAAATAAATTATTCTGGCTTACTTTTTTCTAACAACAAAGAATACACCTAATGCACCCATTACAGTTAAAACAGCAACAATAGCACCAAATTCTGGAACAACATTGCTCGGAGTTCCAGTACTTACAACACAAGCATCAAAGTAAGTCATACCTCCATAATCATGAACATCACAAACAAGTGTATTCTTTCCATCAGCAACATATTCTGAAAGGTCTGTTAAAAGCCCATTTTTTGGGTCAACAGGAGCACAATCAACATGTCTATAATTAGTTATTAATTCAATACCCTCTGGATATTTTGAATTTGTTAAAGTACATTTTTTTATATCATTATCCACAGAAATGTATAGCTTTGTTTCAGCTAAAGAATCTCCAGTAAATTCACATATTGCAGTTGTATCTGTATTCACAGCCCAATATGTGTTGTACCAATATGCCCCTACATAGGGTCCACAACTATTTTGATTAGCTAAGGGTAATATTAATGGGCTTCCTGTAACTGTTTTCCATTCACATAAATCTACAGGAGCGTCACACGGTCTATCATATACAGCACTCGCAAATCCTATTGTTAAAAACATACAAGCTAAAACAAATAATCCTAATAATTTTTTCATTTTAATATTTTTTAAATCACTGTTTTCTTTAAAAGAATTGTTATACTATATAATATACACCCTTTTCATTTTCACCTCTTTAAATTTTTAAAAGTTAAAAAATAAAAAAATAAATTATTCTGGCTTATTGCTTTCTAACTACAAAGAAAACCCCTAAAGCTCCTAATGCAGTAACTATTCCTATAACAGTTCCAAATTCTGGAACTAATGGAACATTAGCACATGCAACATTGATAACTAACTCAAGACATTCAACTCTCTCATTTTCAGTGTGCCAAACAACTTCTTGGCTTTCACCATTTAAGTCACCAAATGTAGCAGTTACAGTTACATCATCTCCTGCATCACACTCTGAAGCTTCAAATTGAACAGAATAACTTCCGTCAGATTCACTTGTTGTGTCTTTTTCAACACCATCACAATCAACTGTAACTTCTGCACTGCCAATTGGATTTACACCATTTGCATCAGTAACCACACCGCTCACAAATGTTGTTTCATATGTTCCGCATGATGGAGCAACCATTGCACTAGCAAACCCTAGCATTAAAACCAAACCAGTTAATACAAATAAACTCAATGTTTTTTTCATTTTATCTTCTTCTAACAACGAAAAATACACCTAAAGCTCCTAATGCAGTAACTATTCCTATAACAGTTCCAAATTCAGGAACCAAAGGGACATTAACATTTCCTGCATTCAATTTCATACACGAAAAGCTATATTCATTTGTTATTTGTCCAGTATTTTCCCCTTCTAAATCATCTTTATCTGCAATAACTGTGATTATATCCAAGTAATCGCATTCTTCTGATTTAAATGAAACAGAATAAATTCCATTTTCATCTGTTAAAACAGCTGGAAGTGTATTTTCTTGATCTCCGTGATAACATACCACTAAAACACCTGCTCCAGGAACAACATTAGTTATGTCATCTCCATAGTATACTACTCCAGATACAAGAGTTCTTTCTGAAGAACATGCTGGTTCAGTCGCACTAGCGAATCCTACTACTAAAAGTAGACTAGCCAATACAAACAAACTTAACAATTTTTTCATCTTATTTTGACCTCCTTACAATGAAAAACACCCCAAGAGCACTAAGTGCAGTAAGCATAGCAATAACAGTTCCAAATTCAGGAACCAAAGGAACATCAACTCTAGCTAAATCCAAATCAAAACATTTTCCAGTTCTGAAATCTTCAACTATTCCTTTCATTTCTCCAATTAAATCTCCTTTTGTAGCTTTCACAACAACTTCATCTCCAGATACACATTGAGATTGAGGAAAATAAACAAAATACCACCCTTTCCACTCACCATATTTCAAAGTTTTAGTTGTCCTTGAATATTCTTCTCCATCATGAAAACAAGTTACTTCAACAATTGCTCTTGCAGCTTCATCACCAGAATCAGCATAAGTTACTTCTCCTTTAACAAGAGTTTTTTCAACAGGAACACAACTAGGCTCTCCATCTTCACACGCAGCAACAAACCCCAAACCAACTAGAAATATTACACTTAATACAATTAGTACATTGATTTTTTTCATTTTATGCTTTGGGTTTTATTTATCTTGACACAATGTTAGAAATTTTACTTTCTTCTAACAAGAAAGAACACCCCTAAAGCACCTAATGCTGTTGCAATTCCAATTGTTGTTCCAAATTCAGGAACCATTGGAACTTCGCCAATTCTATAATTATCTGTCTTTTTCATAGGAGATTTTTCTCCAAAAGTTACCTTATACTCTCCACAATCTCCTTCTAAAATAGTATAAGCTGCAAAACATAAATTTCCTTCATTATCTGTTGTTTTATCTCCAGAAGCAACTATCACATTAGAATCACAAGAAGCTCCACCAGGAAGTCCTGTTATATCCCAAGGATATTCTGTATCTGCATAAAAATCTATTACTTGAACATAAACAGTTTCTCCTTCAACATAATGATTTTCATTTACAATCTCTCCACATGGAGAAGTAGAAGTCTTAATATCAACAGCACTTGCAAATCCTAAAGCTAAAACTAGCATAACCCCCATTACAACTAATCTTAATGTTGTTTTCATTGTATAACTCTGGAGTTATTTCGCTTTATAAGGTTTATTACCAAAAAAACAATATTTTTTTTCACTACTATCCACCCAAACAAACACCCTTTTCAACTTCTTCACAGAATTATCTTTTCCTTACCACAAAGAAAACACCCAAAGCACCTAAAACTGTAAGAACCCCAACAACTGTCCCAAACTCAGGAGCATTAGGAATATAATCATCTAACTTAACTCTATAACTATCAAATTTCATTCCAAATTTAACTTTATACACTCCACAATCTCCTTCTTCCACAGTATAAACAGGAAAACAAAAAGACTCTTCTTCATAAAGAGGAAGAATACCAGTTGCAATTATTTTACTGGGATCACATGAAGCTCTTCCAGGATTTCCTTTAACTGTCCAATTATAAGCTCCATTCTTGTAAAACCCAACCCCATTCAAATAAACTTGCTCTCCAACTTCATAATGATTAACATTTTGAGAAGGCTCCCCACATCCATTTGTTGTTGTCCAGATAGAACCCATACTTCCAGCACTTACAAACCCAGCACACAAAAAAACAAACAATAAAAAAAGGCCAAGATTCTTTTTCATTTTAATTTCTCCTTATTACAAAAAATACCCCCAATGCACCAAGTAATGTAACTATTCCAATAACTGTTTTAAACTCAGGAACAACAGGAGGTTCATTGCAAACAACAGAATAACTTTTAACCATTCCTCCGAAATTCATTTCATATTCTCCACATTCATAGGTTTTTGTTTTCAAACAAAACTTACCAGTATTATCCACAATCTTTTTTCCATTAGAAACAACTTCACCATCTTTTTTTATTTCCCAATCATAAGCTCCAGCCTGAAAAGATTTACCATTCAAACAAATATTCTCTCCAATTTCAAATCCTTCAGAGTTCTCATTGAAGTTTCCACATTTTTCTGTTGTAGTTAAAACTTGATTTTGTGGGCAATTAACACAAACATATCCATAATTAGCAGAAACAAATGAAACACCGACGGTAAACACAAAGATTAGCACAATAAAGAGTGATATCTTTTTTGAATTAAAATTAGACACGCCCTTTTTCATGTTATTTATAATGTGAATTTATTTATAAACTTTATTATGGTTTACAATACAATTCCGTCGGAAAATCATAAATTTCAAGCTTTAATTAAACAAATTTCTAACTGAAAACAACAGGATACAAAACAAAAAGTAAAACATGGAAAACAACATTAAGAGCATAACTCAAGTAAATATTTTTGGTTATATGATACAAACTACTTAAAACCAAAGCAGCAAAAAATGCAATTAAAACATACATTAACCCATAACTCATACCAAAAACACCATAAATGAAAGCAGTTAAAAGGATAGAGAAATTGCCAAACCACTCATAAGTTAGATTCTGTAATCCTCCTCTAAAGTAAATCTCTTCTGCATATGCAATTAAAGGTATCAAGAAAACAATCTCAGAAGATTCCCAATTCAAGAAATATTTAGCTCCTGCCCAAGCAAGCAATGAAATTCCCAAGACAATTAGAAAGTAAGTAGGATTCCCAATAAAAGGAGTTTTTTCAAATCTCATCCAGAATTTTATAGCATAGTATATTGTTAGTCCTATCACAGCCAAGTAAAACAAAAGAGTACTCCAGAAAAAATCCAGATTAAGAAAAATCTCAGCTATCCTACATATAGGTAAAATCATCAAAAATATCAAAACTTTCTCTTCTTTGGTGTGTTTTATTTCATTTTCCATTAAAACCAGTATTAAACCAACAAAAATAGCATAAACAAAAAACCCTATTTCAGGAAAAGAACTAAGTAAATACTCCACAATAGCCAAACCTACCAAAGCAATCACAAAATTTCTTTCAATTGAATTCATTTTAAATTAATATAAGTTGTATACACACTCATAACAGCAAGAATCATGAAAGCAATTGCCAAAACAACAACAAATGGCATCAAAGCATTTCTTATCTTTTTGCTTCCAAGTTCAACTATGATAAGATAGATTATAAGTAATACAGTAAGGAAAATAGGTGAAATCTTCCCTATCTCAGAGAGTATTATCATAGAAAATGGTATTTCAAGAATTATTTAAACGTTACTATTCTTGGATAATACTACATTTCATCACACAGTTAAATATCTAATCAACCCCTTTAAACCCCTAGTAGTTAATAACCCTTCAAAATAATCCCCTATCATGATAATTTAATCATCATTACAGTATTAAATATACTCTTAATAAGTTACCCAACAATAACCCTTCAATATAACCCCATACTAGGGTGAAACCTCTTTATTTTTTTCTTGAAAAAAATTTGTACAATCCAAATCCAATTAAATTACATCCAATCAAACAAATCAAAACAACAATTAAACTAAACCCTGTAAATACCTTTTCTATCAGAGTAGGTTGCGTTATCCCTCCTCCAGTATAAAGCATTATATCAACAAGCTTAATCCAAATAATTAACCCTATAATTGAAGAAACAATAATTGTATTTCTCAACCCCTTTGAAAGCATAAATAAATCAAACAATTAAATAATTTAAATCTTTACTAATTTAGTCTTCATATACATTCTTTCTATGCCCTATCTTTAATACAATGAGCGTCTTCTTTAGATTGTTTATATCGATAATCACCCTATAATCTCCAATTCTAAGTTTAAATCCAGGCATTTCTTCTAGATGTTTAAGGTATCTAAAAGGATTTTCTTTGCATTCTTGAATCTTATCCCAAATTCTTTGTTTAATGTTGTTCTCTAATTTGTTTAAACTTTCTAATGCCTTTTTTTCAAAGACTATGTTATACATTAAGATAAGTAATAAGAATAATTTATATTAATTATTGCACTCCAAGTATCTTTTTAGCTTCTGCTTCAGTATAAAAGTCTCCATTCTTTACTCTTTCTCTGGCTTCTTTTATTTCAAGAATAGTTTTTTTACTCAACTTTGGATCTTTTTCACACATCTTTGCAATATATATCAACTTTCTGATTAATTCATTGTAACTTTCATTTTTATATTGCTTGAAGCTATCTAAACTTTGCTTGGTTTCTTTATCTAATCTAATTGTGGTTTCCATATACAATTGTATACATTAGTATATTTAAATCTTTCTCAGTAATTCTCCCAAAGAACCAATCCGCCTTTACTATCTCTCAAAAACATTGTATCCCCTGTATTTGTCCAAACATAAGTCTCATTAAAATCCTTTGCAGTTATCTCAACCTGATAATTGCTCTTAAGAGTAAAATCCTCAAACACAAAAGTCTTTCTTCCTTCATCCTTTATGCTCCATCCATCCAAATTACAATTAAAATCACAGGAATTATACAAAATCAAGTTCTCATCAGGCCCAAACTTATGCAAAACAATACACTCTGCACATTTACTTAAAGACTTTTCACACAAATTCTCATTCCTTTCAACACAAACCTCCCATGCTTTTTCAAAAACACCATAATAACTGTCAGACCCCTCAGGAAAATAATAATTCGCATACCCTTTTTCAACAACTTTAGCATTCAAATTCTCACCTTCATAAAATAAATAACCCAAATCCCTATTATACTTGTCTTTACCTCTTCTTTCAATTAAAACAGTCCTGTTCATAACCAAACTTTCAGTGTAAGCTTTAGCTTCTGTGTAATACTTCTCCCCTCTTTCAGGACAATTCAAACCCAACATTCTCACAGAAGTCCCATTTACAACAACAGTATCTCCATCAATTACTCTTTCAACCTGAATATACTCTTCATTTCCAAGATTTTCAACAACCCATCCATCAAAAGAACTATAATTTGCTATAAGAAACACCAACACCAAAACAACAAGAAAAACAATATATTCCACTTTTTTCATATATTCTATAATAATCATCTTTATAAAAGAATTTCTGTTTTTTTTGTTATGGAGGCAAATAATACTATTCTATTGGCGGACAAGGATACTCCTGCTTGGGATTTTAGCAAGAAAATTCAGAATTATATCTTGAGAAAGTATCACGATCATGGTTTTGTTACTTCTCCAATAGATGTTACCAATTTTCGTAATAAGGAGTTTTTACCTCATGTAGCAGAAAATATGAGAAGAGCAGATGTTTATTATGTACAATCTTCCAATAAAGATCCTGCTAAGTGGTGGGTTGAATTACTTTTAATGAAAGATTTGTGTTTAAGTTCTTCTGTAAATAGTTTAAGTTACGTTCTTCCTAATATGAATTGGTCTAGGCAAGACAGAAAAGACAAATCCAGAGTTCCAATCTCTGCAAGAGCATTGGCAAAATCTCTTTTTTCAAGAAAAACAGAGAGAATAATTACAATGGATATGCACTCTCCCCAAATTCAAGGTTTTTATGATGAATCTGTACCAATAGACAACCTTTATAGTTTTCCTACTGTTGTGGAATACTTAAGAAAAAATCATTATTCAGACTTAGAAAATTTAGTAATTGTTTCTCCTGATTCAGGAGGTGTTCAAAGAGGAATGGCTTTTGTAAAAAGAATGCAAGAAGCAAATCTCTCAGATTCTTTTAAAAATAATTATGACTTCGCATTCACTCATAAATTCAGAAAAAAACCTGGACAGATAGACAAAATGTGGTTTATAGGAAATGTCAATGAGAAAGATGTTTTGATTTTAGATGATATATGTGATTCAGGAGGAACATTAATAGAATCCAAAAATAAATTAAAAGAGAATGGAGCAAAAAAAACTTTAGCATATTCAACACACGGTTTATTTACAGAAGGAACAGAATGTATTATTAAAAACTTTGATGTTTTTATGACAAGCAATACTCACTATGTTCCAAAAGAAGGGGATGAAAAGATAGAAATTATTGATATGACTCCTGCTTTTGCAGAAGCAATATACAGGGCCCAAAAAGGAATTTCTATTTCTGAGATGTTCGATTAATTAAAGATAAAATTATTTTTTGAAAGCCTCTTTAGCTTTTTTATCAAGAGTCAGGTGAGCTATTATAATACCAAATCCAGCTGAAAGTACTACAAATAGAATATCTGAATATCTTATTATTTGATAAATAGAGTAGATAACTGCAACAATTGACAGATTTATTGCACTTATTTTTGCCCAGAATTTTAATTTCAATAAATTCCTAGAAACTATAAAAAATACAACTGCAATTATGACTGAAATTACAAGATAAAATATAAATATTTTTAATTCTGGAACAGCAAATATGTTCGTTATATTTGCCATATTTGGATTGATATTTTGAGTGCTAAAAGAAGGATATTTAATACTTATCCAAATAAACAAAAAAATATTCACTAAAAAATAAATAGCACTAATAACACTACAAATATAAAAAACAACACCAATTATCTTAACTCCCAATGGAACTTGTTCTTTATCTTGACCAATCATTTCTTCTTGAAAACCTCTTTAGCTTCCTGGAAAAACAACAAATATCCAATAATAAAAATATTAATTGCAAGATTAATTATTTGCATCACTGTTGCATCTGAAATCATATTATATATTTGAGCTGTAAAACTTATTAATGCAAGAAGAACTGCAACTATTCTTGCCCAGTTTCTTAATCTCCACAAATCTCTTGCTACAAAGAAATTAAGCACTGCAAGTCCAATAAAGATAAATCCCATAACAAAAATACTTGTTTTAAGAACTCCCTCATCAAGCTCCTGAAAATTAGCTAATTCCTCTAATCCAAAACTATTGTCCCCTAATCCTGTTATCTGATTTATAAGATATTTTGAAAAAAGTATTAATGCTAGTCCTACTAAAATATACAATGCAGAGTTTATGTAATGTAATATTGAAATTACCTTGACTACCGTCGGAGCATTATCTGGCCCCTTATACTTATTTTCTTGTTTTGTATTGTATGAAAACTCTCTTTGTTCTTCCATCTTTTTGTTTCTCCCTCGTGAATGCGAGTGAAAGGGTTCGAACCTTCGCAAGCAATAAAGCTACTGGATCTTAAGTCCAGCCCGTTTGACCACTCCGGCACACTCGCTTAAGGATTGTACATAAATATTGTACAGAAAAAGTAGCTAAGAATTAATTATAAACCTTACTAATTTCAAAATTTAAAGTAATTCAAAAGCTTTATAACGCTTATTTACCAATTAAATTATCATTATGGAAAAGTCTAAAAGAGTGAAATCCAAAAAATACCTTGTATTATTAGCTGTTTCAATTGTATTAGCTCTATTAATCTTCTTTTTTATTGGAGCAAAAGATTCTTTTTCAATATTCGGAAATTCAAGTTCAGATAAAATTTTTGGGAAAAAATCTGCTGCTCAGGCTGAATTCTCTGCACCAGCACCAACATGCACAGATGGAATTCAAAACCAAGGAGAAGGAGCAATTGATTGTGGGGGTCCTTGTCCTGACGCATGCCCTCCAAGTTGTCACGATGGAATTTTAAATCAAGATGAAGAAAAAACAGATTGCGGAGGGACAATTTGTTCTGCATGTCCAACATGCACAGATGGAATTCAAAACCAAGGAGAAAGACACATAGATTGTGGTGGCCCATGTCAAGCCTGTCCTCCGGATTGCACAGATGGAATTCAAAATCAAGATGAAACAGGAGTCGATTGTGGCGGAACAATTTGTTCTGCATGTCCAACATGCACAGATGGAATTCAAAACCAAGGAGAAGTAGGAATTGATTGTTGGGGACCTTGTCCTAATGCTTGCCCTATAATCACTGCATTAACTGCAGAAGAATTAGCTAAAGTTAAAGATGCTATTTTATCAAGCGAATTTATATCCTCTTTACCTAAAGATGGGATAATTGCATTACACTTTTTTAATTATCAATATGGACAAAGAGTTGAATTAGATACAATCCTTATAGGAAAAGACCAAATTTTAACAACAGGAACACCAGACTTAACAATACTCATGCATACTAAATACATTGCTGAAATCACTCCTACAAATCTATGCGAAATAATTCCAAAAGCAAACACTAATGGAGATTTAGGAGTTGAAACAACAATGGGAGAATCAGCTCTTCTTTTCAAATACGCTGGAATATTAAAATATAAATCCTGCTTTGGACTTTAAAACCCCTATAATTTTTTCAAGAGATTATGTTTCTTAGCAAAACATTACCATAACATTCAGACTGAGACAATCCTGGTCCACCATTACTGATAAATCTATTATCTGTTAAGGTATTATAATTGCTTCTCATTAGCATTGCCCCTGCTCTAGCTGTATTACATGAAACATTATTCCAAGTAATATTCATATTATGGGTATCATACAGATACATTCCCCAATCAGAATTACCTGTTAAAATATTTCTAGTTATTGTTCCTCCATAAACAGTTTGTGTTGATAATGGAATATCAGATGAAGAAACAATCCTGTTATTTATCATACTCATGTTTTCATCATTAACCAACCATACTCCTGTGTTTGCTGTAGTTATATTTGTGTTTTCGATCTTAACATGTTTACAATAAGCAAGCTCTATTCCATTTCCAGTTGTTGAACCAGAGCTTCTTATATTGCAATTCTTAATTATAAGAGAATTTCCATTATTATACCAATAAGGTTGGGCAATTCCTCTTCCATTCCCATAAGTTATTGTATGTCCTTGGCAATCCAAAGTTATTCCAACATGATTTATGATGAAGCAAGTTCCTGTTGAAGAAACATCTGAAGTAAGTTTATAAGTTGTAGTTGGAGAATCAAGTGTACCGCATGAATTAATATTCACTTCATTTCCATCAAAATCTGAATTCATTAAATCAATCAATAAATCAATTCTTTCACCGTAAATAGTATTTCCTGCAACTGACCTAGCATTAGCGAGCATACTTCTCATTGTTCTAAGAACAGTTGGATCTTCAAGTGCACGAACATAATTCTCTTCAGAATATTCCACAAATGCTTTCATCTGTGAACTTGCAGGACCATAATATAAATTATAATATTCATTCAATAATGCGTCTACATCTAAATTTGTATCCCAATATGCACGAGCAGTAACATAAATATTAAATGAAGTTGCAGCAAAAGTATCCCAGGCTCTATTATCTAATGGCCAGTTAGAATAAACTTCCATAAATTCCCCTTTAGAATTACTCTTAAGATCATTTAAATCTTCAGCAATAATATGAGGGAAATAACTTGGAATTCCTTGTGTGAAACCATCCGGTCTATTATGTAGATAATAATCATATGTGTAAAGTTCCTTTGAAGGAAGAATAGCTAACCATTGACTCTTTAAATCAAGATACTTTTGTTTTTCTTGTTCTGATGCAAAATCACTTCTCCATCTCGTTATCATAACAACTAAATTTGGAGCTATTGGTTTAGAAAGATGTTCAGGAGGAAATAAATACGGAGGATATGCTGCATTAAGTATTTTCTTTCCAGAGTATTTAGGATCATTATATATTTCCCATGCAACATTATTAACATACTCCCACGTATAATCTGATAATGCTGATTCCCATCCTCTACTCATATTTTCCATTGCTAAACATGCTGCACTAGATTCAGATGGTCCTTGGAATCCATCTGTAGGCATAACACTCACTATAGAAACATTGTATAAATCAAACATTGCTTTAGCATATCTCACATTTTCCTGTAATAATCCTTGGGAACATAAATCAGGAACAGGGTTATCTCCATTCATTCTTACACCATTAAGAATTGCATAATATTCAGGATGCTCAGTTTTTTTCTCATCACGGCTTATAACGGCCAATATTCCATGTCCTGGACCTCCATCTGCTCCAACCATAAATTCAAAATAATGATTACTTCTTAAACTTAAAACCCATTGAAGTATATTTTCATAATCTGGATATAAATGAGGAGATAGGTGACTAAATTCTTTATAATAAATCATGAAACTTCTCATAGGATATTCTGGATTTTTCAAAACATTTATATTCCCAAAACCAACACTTGATTTTTCAGGAATAACTATTCCAATCTCTCCAGGAGCATACCATCTTATACCTTGATCGTATAGAAATTCAAATACAGCATTCATAGAACCAGAACCATCTGTTTTCCAAATATCTTTTTGAGAATTTTCTTGTCCGGGATAAAATCTAATAAAATCATTTCCCCATGTGTCTCCAGTTAAAGCATCCCATTCCTCAAAATTATCTGGTCCAAGAAGAGTGTGTGGATTATCGTCTCCTAATAAAACCAAATAATTTGTTCCAGAAACCATCTTAAATCCGTCATTCACACATCCTTGGCTAGTTATTCCTAGACTGTCTGTATAGCTGCTTCTTCCAATATAAATATGATACGACTTACTTTGATTAACTGAATTTGAAATAGGCAATCTCACCCCAGTCATATTATAAATATACATCTGGAAATATTCTGCTGCAAGTTTAACCATATTAGGAGCATTAGATGCAACAACAATATCTGCATATCCAACTCCATTTTGCACTATATACTTTAAACTTATATCGTCTCTTATACAAGTTCCATTTGTTTGACAAGTATATCCAGAATTACAAACACCACAACTTCCACCGCATCCATCACTTCCACAATTCTTTCCTGAACAAGTAGGAGTACAAACATAGTCTCTCATACAAGTTCCATTATTGACTTGACAAGTATATCCCGTTGAACAAGTTCCACAATTCACACTGCTTCCACAAATAAAATGTGTTCCGCAATTATAGTTTAATGAATTACAAGTATCAGTACACGTCTCTTCTAAAACACACAAACCAGAACTACAAACATATCCATTTAAACATGTTCCACAATTTACACTCTCTTCACAAATTGTTTGTATTCCACATTGTTTAACTAAAGAATCACATGTATCCGTACAAGTTTCATCTTCATTATCTTCAGTACTTCCACCACTACTTCCTCCAGAGCCTCCTCCACCTGAAAATGTTTGCTGTTTAATACATTTATAATTTAAACATAAATATCCACTTCCACAGCCGTTTCCACATTGCATTCCACAATCATTTAATCCACACTGGGATCCTGTTGGACAATAATTTGAACATGTATTTGGTGTTACATATTCATCTTTAACATTTCCAATAACTTCAACTCCTTCTTCATTTAAATAAATTGGAGTAACAGAAATTTTCTTGACACGAGAAGCATTCATTGAAATAAATTTCAAAGAAAAATTACCTGTTTGATTTTCAGGCATTGAACTATTAATTCTTATAACTTCAATTAAACTTCCATCATTCACAACAAAACTCAACCCAACAAATTCTCCTTCCCCCAAATTTCTTTTCAATGTTACATCTAAGGTATTATCATTTATTTTTTTAACTTGTGAAATTTTCAAATCAATGTTTTCATCAGTGAAAACTTCTTGATTATTTTCACTTCCCCCCCTTAAAATAATCCAGATTATTACACCTAGTATTATAATCAAAGAACCAATTAATAGATTAACAGATAATCTAGATAATTCTCCCCTCTTTTGCATAAATAATATAAACATTATTTATTTAAAAACATTTATTAATTTAGATTTTCTATCTAATATATGAAAGAAGTGATTTCAAGCATATTGGTACCTTTAATCAAACAAGAAGGATTTTCAATAAAAAAAGAAGAAGTAGAAAAATTAATTGAAATACCTCCATCTGTGGATATGGGAGATTATGCTTTTCCATGTTTTTATTTATCTTCTAAATTAAAATCTCCTCCGAATGAAATAGCCCTTAACCTTAGAGCAAATATAAAAGAGATACCAGAAGGATTCGAGGATATCCAGACTCAAGGACCTTACATAAATTTTTTCTTGGACAGAAAAAAAGCTTCCCTGCATGTTCTTAGTGAAATCCAATCTTCTGGAGAATCTTATGGAAAACCTCTTTCTGATTATATAGGAAAAACAACCATGGTTGAATTTCCTTCTCCAAATACCAATAAACCTCTTCATCTTGGGCATTTAAGAAATATGACTATAGGAGAGAGTGTCTCAAGAATTTCAGAGTTTGCAGGTGAAAAAGTTATTCGAGCTAATTTAAACAATGACAGGGGAATTCACATCTGTAAATCAATGGCAGCATACGAGTTTTATGGTAAAAAAAGAAAACCCAATTTAAAAAAACAAAAATCAGACCATTTTGTTGGGGATTTCTATGTTATGTTCAATAAAAAATCAAAACAAAACACAAAATTAGAATTAGAATCTCACAGATTACTCCAAAAATGGGAACAAGGGGACAAACATGTTTTAGCTCTCTGGAAAAAAATGAACAAATGGGCTCTTGATGGATTCAAAGAGACTTACAAGAAATTCCAAATAAAACACGATGTCGAATTTTTTGAAAGTGAAATATACAGAAGTGGAAAAGAAATTGTAATGAATGGAGTTAAAAATAAAGTTTTCTTGAAAAAAGAAGACGGCTCAGTTATAGCAGATTTAAAAAAAGAAGGATTTGGAGAAAAAGTATTACTTAGGGGAGATGGGACTTCAATTTACATGACTCAAGATTTATATCTTGCAAAATTAAAACAGAAAGCTCACAAAATAAACAAATCCATCTATGTTGTAGGAAATGAACAAAATTATCATTTCCAGGTTTTATTTACACTCTTGAAAAAATTAGGATTTAATACCAATGAATTAAAACACCTTTCTTATGGTATGGTTAATTTGCCTGAAGGAAGAATGAAATCAAGAGAAGGAACAGTAGTAGATGCAGACGAGTTAATTAAGGAAGTTCAGGAACTTGTTAAAAAAGAACTTAAATCCAGAGATAAGCTCTCAAAAAAAGAACTTGAAGATAAAAGTTTAAACATTGCTTTAGCTGCAATCAAATATATTCTTTTAAGAGTTGACACAAAAAAAGATATGATCTTCAATCCAAAAGAATCAATTGATTTTGAAGGAGAGACAGGCCCTTATCTTTTGTATAGTTATGCTCGTGCATGTAGCATACTTTCTAAATTAAAGATAAAAGGAACTTCTTTAACTCAAGATGAATTTCAAGAGCTCGAAGTTCAGGAAGTAGCTCTTGTAAAAAAACTTGCAGAATTCCCAATCCTTACCCAAAAAGCTTTCAATGAATTAAATCCTTCAATAATTGCAAATTATTCTTTCCAATTATCAAAAATATTCAATGAATTTTATCATGCTTGTCCAGTTATAGGTTCAAATAAACAATCTTTCAGAGTTGATTTAGTTAAATCCTTTAAACAGGTTTTAGGAAAATCTTTAACCCTTATGGGAATTGAACCAATGGAGAAGATGTAAATAATTTAAAATATGGCAAAAAAAAGTTTTTTCAGCAAATTTTTTGGATTTATAGGATGGTTAACAGGAGTGGTTGTTTCTTTAGCTGTTGCATTCGGGATGATTGATGGAGTTTTAACAATAAGATTTATACCTCATATAGTGATGATTGTATTTGGATGGATTGTTATTGCAACAACACTTGTAGGAGTTATAATAAGTATAATGAGATTAATTCTTAAGACAGATTAATTTATTTTAATCATTCTGTTTCATTAACAGGATTTTGTTCAGATACAACGCATATTCTATTTACACAAACTTTTCCTAATCCGCATTCAGAATCCTGAACACATGAAACGCAGCCAGGTATTGAAAGATAAATGCATTTATCTTTCGAGCAAACATTTTCAGTGCAAGGGTTATCATCTTCACAGTCTGATTTTAAAGAACAGGTTTCACACTCGCTTATATTTGTATATTCACATTTTTTATCCAAGCAATTATTTTCAGTGCAAGGGTTATTATCCTCACATTCCAAATTAGAATTACATTGTTCGCATTCTTTTATTAAAGTGTAATTACATTTTCTGTTAGTGCATGAATTTGTAGTGCAGGAATTATTATCCTCGCATTCAGATTCTGAAGCACAGAATTCACATTCCGGTATTAAAGGATAAGAACAAATACCCTCTGAACAGGAACCAACAGTACAAGGATTATTGTCTTTACAGTCTGAAGCATAAGTGCAATTAATTATTTTTTCTCTTGAATATCCTGTTTCATCTTCTATAGGAGAAAATATTGTTCCATTGAATTTTATTTCATAAACATCTTGAAACTTATAGCTTGGTTCACCTTTTGATTGTTTAACAGTATAAACTGAAACTTTCTTAACTCTTGAGGTATTTTCAATGTAAAATGCTTCATTTAAACCGTCTTTTTCAATTTCTTCAAGAGAATATTCGTACTCTTTTATAACACCATCATCAAAATCATAAAAGATAAATTGGACATTTTCTATATTTTCTTCATAAGAAGTTTTTTTAAGTGTAACATTAATATCTTCATAATTTATTTTCTGTGCATTAACTATACTAAAATCTGCTCCAAGTTTACTTAATCCATTTGCATCCGAACCCAAATTAAAAGCAAACACAATTATTACCCCTAAGACAAATAAACTTATTGCAATTATAATCATCAGCCATATGTTCTTCATGCTTCTAGACATTCCTTTATCATCCATCTTTTTTATAAACAAACACTTTCATAAAAATATCTTGATTTAAATATATTTTTAATGTCTTTTAAGGACATTTATCGGAAGCAGTTCCATCCCAACCAGCCATTCTAGCCATCATCCACCAGAATGCTTTACCTTTTTGAACACAATTAAATCCATGTGAGTGAGCGCAACCAGGAAGATTTTCACAATCTGAAGGATTTTTTTCACACCAATCTTGACACCATTCACACGCATCGCTTCCATTAGGATAATATTTTCCATCCGGACTGTAGCTTTCTATATCTGCAAAATCAAATAAGATACCATTCACATCTTTAACATGTTCTCTGATAATATTATTTGCAGTATAAGCATCTCCTTCAATACCTGTTCCTTCAAGATGCCCAGTCATATAAATAAAGTTTACATCATAATTAAGAACTATTTCTTCTGCAGGTTCAAGATAATGATTGCTCATAGATTCATACGTTGTATGACCACTCACTTGTCCACACCAAGACCACATAATTGTATTTGTCTCAGAATTTTCATCTAAATAACTTTTTGTAGGTGGCGCCCAATCTCCCCCTAAATCTCCTCCCCCCATTGCATAATCTGCAAAATACAATTGATTTCCTCCAGAGCCTCCAAATGCATAAAGAGAAGAATCAACATTTTCTTCCAGATATTTTATACCTGAAGAAATTTGAGACCCATGTGAAGTATGTTGATAAGCGATTCTTAATTGTTTTTTAGCTTCTTCAATCCAACATGAAGGAATTATATCAAAATCTTTCACAGAATTATGGTCTGCAATTATTGCTCCAGTATTTCTATTAAAAAGAGTATTATCTGAGTTTTCAGAATTTTCTGAATTATTGAAAACCTCTTGATTCTCACTGTTTGTTTCTCCTTTTACGACAAACCATATAATAATTATAACAGCAAGAATTAATACAACCAACAAAATATTAATTCCTGTTCTAGACAACTCTCCTTTTTTTTGCATAGTAAATATATCAATTATATGTTTAAAAAACTAATTAAATTTGTAAAGATATTTCTTTAAATCAATTTTATTTTTTTTATTAACTTCAACACCTTCTTTTCTTAACATTTCAATTTTATTCTTAACTCCAGAAGCAAATCCTCCAATATCTCCATTTGAGTTAACAACTCTATGGCATGGAACTTTTGGAGCATAAGGATTTTTATTCATTGCATTTCCAACAGCTCTATAAGCTTTAGAATTTAATTTTTTTGCAATCTCTTTGTATGTAGTAACTTTACCCTTAGGAACTTTCGCAAGAACAGAATAACATTTTTCATTGAAGGAATTTTTAGATTTCATAAATAAAATAAATTTAAGGGATATAAAAATTTATATATTTAAAAAATACTTTTCCTTAAAGTTAAAATGGGTTTTTTACAATTTAATCCTGATGGAAGTTTAAAATTAACTGAAGAGCAGAGTTATGAAAAAGAAAGAGAAAAACAAAGCATAGTAATAACTCGAGAACAAATAAGTACAAAGCCTGCAAAAGCTCAAATCAGAATTAGATTTCCTGAAAGGGTAGAAAATCCAAGAAAAGTTTTTATGCTTTATGATAATCTCTCAAGGGAAATATCTTCTGATGCAATGCATAAGATTGAACAAATAAACGAGCAGACATTTCTAATAAAAGTAGACAATGGTTCTTGGTCAATGTATACCACTCTTGACTTTTTAGTTCGTGGTTTTAAAGATGCATTAAGTATAGATTGTAAGAAAAGAATTATTCTTAAGGGAAATTGGGAAGTGTCTAATAAAAATTAACATTTTATTTATTAATTATCTCTTCCAACTCTTCAAGCATCTTTTTCATTTTTGGTTTTTCAAAATGCTTTCTTGCAGGTTCAAGAAGTTCAACAAGAGCTTCACCTACAGCATTCTTTAAATCCATTGGATGTAACTTTTTATCAGCAAAATCTTTTTCCAAGGAAGCATAAGTATTGTAAGTTTTATTTCCGCCAAATTTTTCTTGTCTTTTTATTTCTAATTTGCATTTATCATCTCTGAATAAAAGATATTTTGCCCAGTCAAGAACAGGATTAAACTCAACTTCTCCCTCAAGGCAGAATGCCTGATTTAATTTTCTTTTAATTTCTTCAGGAGAATCATGTATAAACACACAAGTATCAGGTTTTGATTTGCTCATCTTTAAAGCAGACAACAATTCTTGCATCTGGTCTTTTGGAACAGGCCAGACAGGAGGCTTTCCCAATCCTAACAATAGATGATGATGTACAGCAACAGGTTTTATTTTTTTACCTTGTTTGTCAAGCAAAGCATTTTCTTTTAACTTCAATGCAACTTCCCTTGCAATAACCTGAGCTTTCCTTTGATCATTTCCTGCATGAGGCATATTTATCCCTTGAGCAAAAATATCTGCAACTTGCATTGGGGGATAAATCAACTTTGCAAAATCCACTGCATCTCCTTCTTTTCTTCCCATAATGGTTATGCTTCTCATCATTCTTGAAAGACTGGTATTCTTGCTAACATCAACCATTGTAAGCCAATAATTATCATTGTTATGATACAAATCGCTTCCTAAAACAAATTTCAATTTCTTAGGATCTCCACCTAAACATTTCAAACTTGCTTCCATACCTTCTTTGAAGTATTCTACAGCAACTCTTTTTATTGTTTCTCTGTCTCCACCTAATTTATCATTTATCCAACTATGCCAATCAGCTAAAAATATTGAACAGTCAACTCCAGCATCCATAAAATCTTTAACTTTAGACATGCACATCAATCCTGTTCCCAAATGTATTTTTCCAGAAATCTCGAATCCAATATAATGTTTTATTTTAATTCCACTTTCAAGAAGAACTTTCAAGTCTTCTTCAGTCATAACTTCTTCTGTATTTCTTTTTATTAATTCAAGCCTTTTTTTAGTGTCCATTTTAATAGATTGATAATAATTTAATTATTTATAACTCTTTCTAAAGATATAACTTCTTTTTCCTAAAAAATAAGCTAATTTATTTTTTCTCTTCAGGTTTCTTTGTCTGAACTTTCACCCCAAGTTCTCCAAGCCTTTTTATGTGTGCTTGCATAACTCTTTCAATCTGCTGAATAAGCTTCACAAGTTCATTTCTCTCATTTATAAGAGTGTTCAAAGAACCCTGGTGAAAACCTATTTCAACTTCTTTAGGAAGTTCTGAGACCTTCTTTTTTGCTTCTGCCATCATTTATTTAAAAAAATCAGGATTATAAATGTTTGTTTTGAGAATAATAATTAAAATTTGTTTAAAGTTTTACTTAATAATTACTTTCAAAAGGCCCCAAGTCTGGAGCAGCTCCGTACCATTCAACGCAATTTTGTCCAGGATGAGAACCTGCAGTTGAACAATGATATCCTGGAACAACAATACCTGTATCAATTAAATCACTTCCTTGAGCTAAATGTCCGAATGTTATATCTGGTAAACTATAATCTGCTTTTCTAGGCCTCATTAATTGGGATGTATCTAAATTTACAAAGTCATTATCTGTAACAGTGTAATCCGGATTATATTCCCACCACCAATCAACTGTGTTTGGAACTCCAATCCAAGTATTATGAAGTAAATCAACCCATGTTTGGTATAAACTAACTTCATATTTTTCTCCTGTTGGATCCATTTGTTGACTATCATAAACAATATTATTTCTAAAAATAGATGCATTAGCATCAGAATAACCTATTCCATTTTTATATGCAAGGTTATTGTAAAGCAATCCGCCATTAGGCATCAAATCTTCATAGTCCACAAGAATATTATTGTAAAAACCAACTCCTCCACCAGGACCATTACATTCAACAGCTAAGCAATTTTTATATATTGCAAAATTTTCTTCTCCAACTTGATAATCTGGGACATATTTCGGGTCAGCTCCAGTTGCTTTAAATCCATTTCCTTCTATATTCCAACTTCCTAATCCAATATATCTATCTGAAGCCATGGCCCAACAATTATCAAATATCCTATATGGTTGGCCACTTGGATCAAATCCATCATCTGAATAATTGAAAGCCCTGCATCCTTTCCAAGTATAATGATTTCCATAATACCCTTGGACTTTCCAAGCATCCCCTGCATTTCCTGGTTCCATTGAATATCTATCAAATATATTGTAAGCATCGCAATTAATCCAACTTGTATTATCATACTCAAACATCATTTCATCCTCTGGAGATTCCATATCCAAGATTCCCCATGCTCCACTCCAATGTTGGAATCCTCTTCCATCAATGTCATGAGAAACCATGTTTTCATAATGAATATTTGCGCAAGTTGCAGAACTGATTCCATATACCTCAGAATAAGGTTTTTCATGAGAGAAATCAGGTGGACTTTGATGAACATGCCTTACTGTTAAACCTCTTAAATGAATATGCTCTATAGCTTCCAAACTTATTCCACTACTCCATCTATATTCATCAGGCTCTATGAAACTACCATCAAGAATAGGTTTCTCTCCAGGGTAATTGAAATATCTTATTGGGTTTAAAGCTGTTCCACTAACTGCAGTATTATAAGATTCAGGACCGCAAATAGACATCCCAAATTCACGAGAATCTTCTGGACGTCCTGAAGGTTGCCACACTCCTCCTCTGAAATAAGCAATATCTCCAGGCTGCATTTCTCCAACAACTCTTTGCCAATTGTAAAATGGTTGTTCAAATGTTCCAGGATTAGAATCATTTCCCCAAGTTGCAACAAAGTAAGTATCTCCAGAAACATCCAATAAACATACTCCATGAGAACAGTATTCTCCAGAAGGACAAGTTACTCCAGTACAACTTAAATCATTTTTAGCAATGCATAAGTTATTATTACAGTAATATCCATTTGGACAATTTCCAAAATTCACAAGCTTATCACATATTGTTCTTGTCCCACATTGATAATCTAAAATATCTCCGCAATCTGAGTTTTGTTGTTGGATGTTTTCATCTCCAATATCATTACTATTAATACAAACATTGTTGAAACAAGTATATCCTGTTGAGCATGCCCCACAATTTAAACTACCTGAACACCCATCTGAAATGGTTCCACAATTTTTTCCAAATGTACTACAGGTTGTTGAGGCAATACAATCTTCACTCTCTTTCATACAGGTTCCATTAACTGCACAAGAAAATCCAGTTAAACAACTTCCACAATTTAAAGTTCCTGCACATCCATCACTAACTGTTCCACACGTTCTACCTAATGTTAAACAAGTTGTTGGCGTACAAGGAATCTCAGTTTCTTCTTCTCCCTCTTCATTATCTTCAGTACTTCCACCACTACTTCCTCCAGAGCCTCCTCCACCTGAAAATGTTTGCTGTTTAATACATTTATAATTTAAACATAAATATCCACTTCCACAGCCGTTTCCACATTGCATTCCACAATCATTTAATCCACACTGGGATCCTGTTGGACAATAATTTGAACATGTATTTGGTGTTACATATTCATCTTTAACATTTCCAATAACTTCAACTCCTTCTTCATTTAAATAAATTGGAGTAACAGAAATTTTCTTGACACGAGAAGCATTCATTGAAATAAATTTCAAAGAAAAATTACCTGTTTGATTTTCAGGCATTGAACTATTAATTCTTATAACTTCAATTAACCTTCCATCACTTACTTGAAAACTTAATCCTACAAATTCACCTTCACCAACTCCTCTCCTTAATGTTAAATCAAGTGTATTATCATTTACTTTTTTAACCTGAGAAATTTTCAAATCAATATTTTCATCATCATAAATATCCTGCCCTTCATTCCACCCTCGAACAATAAAGAAAATTATTCCACCTAAGATTATAATCAAAGAACCAATAAGTAAATTAACAGCGAGTCTTGACAACTCCCCTTTTTTTTGCATATCTAACATAAGAATATTCTATTTAAAAAACTAATTAAATTTGTTTAAACACACTCATGTCCTTCGACACCATCCCATCCAGCCATTCTAGCCATCATCCACCAAGTAGCTTGTCCTTTAAGTGCACAATTAACATTTGCACCAAGAATATGCTCTGAATGTGAACAGCCTCCATGTTCAGCTATATAATCCGTTAAATCAGCATTTAATCCTGTTGGATGTCTTGCAATATATTCTACACCCCAATTTCCAGAATTGTAAACTAAATTATCTCGAACATTTTTATCCAAAAAATAATTGTTATCCGGATCATAATTTTCCATATCTGCAAAATCAAATAATATGCATTGATGTGTTTCACAAAAAACATTGTTGTTAACAAAGTCTCTTATAATTTCATTTCTACTATCTGAAGCATCTCCCTCTCCTCCGCCCTCTGCATGCCCCGTTATGAAAGCAAATTTTACATCAGGATATTCTGTAATTGCTGTTTGCATAGTGCTTAAATAAAAAGGAATATTATGTCCTGCAATACTGCACCAACTCCAGAGTATAATATTTATATCTTGTCCTTCTGCACTATCCAAAAATTCTCTTGTAGGTCCAAGAAGTCCATCTTCTCCATTATCACAAGCACTTAAATCATAACATCCTCCTGTTGCAAACCCACTTTGATCTCCATATCCATAATAATCTTCAAAATGTAATTGTCCCAGATTACCATCAAAGTCTATGCCATACAAAGGATTCTGTGCTTCTAATGCTAACATTCCAGAATATAACTGACTACCATGTGAAGTATGAGAGTAAGCAACATGTAAATTTGTTTTAATTTTGTTTATAATTCTAGTTTT
>CAZNIA010000007.1:18729-28235 GCA_964572995.1 Candidatus Woesearchaeota archaeon | reverse complement strand
GAGGATTTAGAGAAAAATTAGTTTAAAAACTTTGCCTAAAAGTTTTTAGACTGAACGAGGTGATGTCTAAATACTATATCTTATCTCCATCAAGTCTCTTAATTCTTTATGCTCTTGAGAATTCATTGGTCTAAGATAAGTATCTCCACATAATCCACATCTGCAAAAAGCATTACCATAAGAGCCAGTACTCATAACAATTTCACCAAGATGTCCTTTTTTCTTGCATTCAGCTTGTTGAACAAATAGCTCTTTTATTTTCAAAGGAATAGTTAATATTAATTCAAGATATTCTTTTTCATTTTTAAGGCTCAAGGTATCTTTTATATTGTTATATTCTTTTCTCTCTTTCTCATCAAGTTCAATTTTTATCTTGTTTTGATTTAAATCCATTAAATATTTTCTAGCTTCCAATAAACTCATCTCTAATCCTCTTATATTCACAGTATCATTTTCTTGGTTGGTTTTTTCACTTGTCATAGAAAGTAAAATATTATTTGATTTTTAATTATTATTGTCCTTAAGAAATAACTTTCCCTATGCCAAGTATAAAAAGTGTTAAAATTATCTTGATTACAGCCAATACAACAAATATTAATACACTTTTCATATATTCTATATATACTTGAGATATTTAAACGCTTTTTAGACTTCAAATATATTTGAAGTTATAATTTATTTTTACTTCAAACTCTTCTCAATTTCAATTAATCTTTTTATCTTAGCTTCCCTCTCTTTTCCTGTTATTCCACATTTAATGAAATCAGCTTGAAATCCAAAAGCTAAATCAGCCAAAATTGTTTCATTTGTTTCACCGCTTCTATGCGAAAATATCATTTTAATATTGTTTTCTTTAGCCATCTCGCACACTCTTTTAACTTCAAGAAGAGAACCGCATTGATTTGGTTTAACAATTATAGCATTGATAGATTTCATTTCAATTGCTTTTTTAAGTCTCTTGGAATTTGTTACAGTTAAATCATCTCCTACAATAAGAGAGTTAGGATATTTTTTAAGAAGTTTGGAAAAGCTTTCAAAATCTTCTTCCTGGAAAGGGTCTTCAACATACAAAATATTGTAATTTTTAATTAGATTTCCAATGTAAGTTAATTGTTCATCAACTTCTCTTTTCAACATTGGATTTTCGTATAAATATTTTCCACGATTGTAAAATCCAGATGAAGCAATATCTAATCCCACTGGAACATTCAGTTCTTTTAAAACATCTAAAACTTCCTTTTCATTCAAAGAAGTTATCCAAGCATTTTCATCATTTTTTTGAGATTTGAATGTTTTATCTTTCTTTTTCAAAATAAATTCAGCTTTCTCTTTTGCATCTTTATTTATTTTAAATGATTTTTCAGGAGAATTGTTTTCAGGGATAAGTAAAAATTCTTGAAAGTCTGGCTTTTTACCATTTACTTCTGAGTGCTTTCCTCCTCCTATGCAATTTCCTACAAGTCTTGGAAATTTTTTAGTTTTTCCAGCTTCAGGGTCTATTAATTCCCAGATTTGTTTTTTCTTTTCATCTGCAATCGCTTTTAATACTGCAGATTCAAATGCAAATAAAGTGTTTCCTCCTATATGTCCTTCTAAAATATCTTCCACTCTTTTCAAATCATCATATTCATCAAGTATTTCTTCAGAAAAATATTCTTTGAATTGTTTAATTGCCTTTATGTCCTCTTCAAGACTTTTTTTATATGTATGAACTTCATATTTTCCAGTTGATTTTCCAGAAGGTGAAGATGCCTTGAATGTTTTACCAGAGGTAGTTTTTATAGAAACAAGTATTGTTTTTTCTTTCCTTGAGTCAAGCATACTTTTGGCTGAGACCTCTTTAATTACAACCATGAAATATCAAAAAATTAGTTCTTTATAAGTTTTTGTTTATGAGAAAAATATTATTTGAAACTATTCTCCGTATTCACCCTCACCATCTCCTGCACCTTCATCTTCATCTTCAGGATTAGCAAGTTCCATTATCTCGCCTTCATCTGCTATTTTTTCTTCTTCAGCATCTTCTGCACCTTCAACTTTTTTGTCGCTTACTTTTGGTGTTGCATCTCTCTTTAGTTTTCCTTCTTTCTTTTCAGGGAAAGGTTTCTTTATTGAAATAGGTAAAACACCAGAATCAAGTTCAATTTCAGCAATCTTAAGCACATCATAGTTTACTTTTTGTAAATCTTCTTCATTTATCTTCAATAAAAGCGGAGCATTCATAGCAAGTTGTAATGCTCTTGCACCAAGAATTCTTGCTTTTTCATATTTTGTGAAATTTTGAACTGGTTGTTCTATATGTACCATTTTATTTTAATTGTGCATCAACCTTTTTAAATAGTTCTTTCCATGTTTTTTCAACTATTTCAAAGCATTTTTCTATTTCTTCTACACTGAAATAACCTGAATCCCCTTTTTGTAAAGAATGTATAACTCCTTCTGAGCTTCCAACAGATATTCTCGCTTCACTTACATCTTCTTCTTCCCTTGTAGGGTCAACAATAAGATGGTTCCCTATCTTATGGACTGTGATTGTGAAAGGATTCATTTTCCTTAAAGGAAGTTTTCCTGTATATTCATGATAATCTACTTTTTGTTTTTCTTCATCGTATTTTGGAACTTTTGCAAGTTTCAAAGCTGCAACAGCACCTATTCCCGCAGCATCCAAAATATTTCCATCATCATTTATTGTATAAATATCTATGAAAACTGTCCAAACTTTTTCTCCTTCTTTAATACATAATTTTTCAAGTTCAATGAATTTACTTTCTCTTATTACTCTATCAATTATTCTTCCAACTTCAATTGAATCAAATTTAGGAGGTCCAAGTTCAATTCTTGAAGAACTTAAAGGTAAGAATTCTGCAGTCACCATTAAATTTCCTTTATCGGGAGAATCAGGGTAAGGGGTAGCAGTTTCCATTTTAATTCCAACAATAACTTCTGTTTTTCCAACTTTAACTCTTACAGAACCTTCTGCTTTTTTAGATACATTTTCTTCTATTGTTATTTCTCTGAATTCATCTGTCTTTCTGCCGTCGAATCTTTTCTCATGCTCTAAGTATTTTCTTATTCTTTCAGCAGTTACTTCAGGTGTTATTTCTATTTCTTCTCCGCCCATTTTAATCTTCTCCTCCATTTAAATCAATTGAATCTTTAAGCGCTTGTTTTTGAACTTCATAGATTTCTTCACAAGCTTTTTTTGCAAGTTCAACAGCTTCCATTAATTGTTTTGAACCTATCTTACCATCTAATTGGAAATGAGTTATATTTCCTGAATGCGTCATGGAAATTGGAATATCTGTAGGTCCTTCTCCTTCTTCATAATCTTCTTCTTCTTTGCTTAAATCAACAACAATTGTTTTGTCTAATTTTCCAACAGAAACACTTGAAACCATATCTTTCATCGGTATTCCTGCATGAGCGAGAGCCATTGCTGCAGCATTTATTCCCGCACATCTTGTTCCAGCATCTGCTTGAATTATATTTATGTGAACATCAACAACCATATTTGGAAATTTATCAAGCATCAAAACAGGTTCCAATGCCCATTCAGTTATTTTTGAAATTTCTGTGCTTCTTCTTGATGGTCCTGGTCTTATTCTTTCAGAAACAGAGAAGCTATTCATATTATAAGTACATCTTAAAGTCCCTTTTTCAGGATCTTGAGAATGTTGAGGATGCATTTTCTTTGGACCATAAACAGCTGCTATTGCAATTGTTTCACCTGATCTGTACATTGCACTTCCATCTGCATTTGGAATTATTCCCACTTTAGCTTCGAATTCTCTAAGCTCATCAATTTTTCTTCCGTCTGGTCTTTGAAAATTTGATTCTTTAGTTGCCATTTTAATATTCTCCTTTATCTTCTGATTTTTCTTCAGTTCTTTTAATTTCTTTTTTCACACCACCATTCTTCTTAAACCATTCTTCAACTTTTTCAGTTAATCCTTCCATGAATGATTTTTCAGTTATAAACATTATAGCTCTTTTTGCAAATAATTCATCTTCTATTTTATCTCCTTTAATCCAGATATATCCGTTCTGTCCAACTGTTATATTACAGTTAGTGTAATCTCTTATTATTTTTATCATGCTTCCTTCTTTTCCAATTACTCTTGGAACTTTATTTGAATTTATCTTGAAAACAATTCCGTCATCTATTCTTCCAAGCCCTCTTGCTTTCATAGTTAAATCAATTCCTCTTCCATTTATTGAGAAAATCTGAACAACACAAATATCTCCTATTCTCATCACTTCATCTAATCTGTCTTTAGCGACAAATCTTGGAGTTTCCATTATAGGTAAGAAAGCATTTTCAGCAGTTCCAATATCGATTACCCATCCATTAAATGTGATTAAATTGCATTTGCCTATCACGATATTTCCTCTTCTTGGTTGATAAACTCCAGAAAGCGGAATTACTTTTACAAGTTTATTGGATTCTTCAGCTAAACCATATCTTAAGGCAACTATTTTGTTTCCTTGCTTTTCAGTTCCTTCTCCAGGTAAATATACATCTCCCTCTACAATTGTTTCTCCAGGTATTACGACTGTTCGCTTGTGTTCTGTTTCGCTCATTTTAGTTATTATTCCTTGATTTCTTGTGTGATTGCACTTCCGTGCGTTACTGAATTTAATTTATCGTAAAAGTCCATAACCATTCCAGATGGAACTTCCACAATGACTTCAAGACTTCCATCATTCAGCCAGTTTTCTGAAGTCTTGTAAGTTGCAACAACCCCATAAGCTTTTCCTGTGTGTAATGCAGGGATTTTTATCTTGACTTTTTTTGTCTCGATTTTAATTGGGATAAGTGAACTTATCTTTTCAAGAATTTCGCTAATTTGATTTTCTATTGATGTATTCTTGATATTAACATTTGCTTGTTCAAGAGCGTTTTTAATTCTTTCGGCTGTATGTGGTCTTCCTGTTTGAGGATCATATGCATTTCTAGTTAAGAAGTCAACAACCTGTTTGAATCTTTTTTCCTGTTCAGCATCTCTGTATTCTTGAGTTGTTTGAATCTCTCCTTCCTTTACAATCTTTTTAACTATCTCATTTACATCTGTTGTACCGAATGCTTCCTTAAGTTCATTTTCAGAAGCTTTTTCACCTTTTTTTATGTCTTTGAAAATAAATTCAGTTTCTGCCTGAATAAATGAACTTAATCCTTTTTTAAATTTCAATGCATCATCCAAATCAACCATAATTTCAAAGTTCTTTCCTGTTTTCTTTATTCTTGCAGTTGTGTTGGTCATTTGATTTTTATAATTCTTTAATACTTTCCCCTTCTAGCTTCTTTAATTTTGCCTCTTCTTTTGGAATATAAGATAATTCAAATTTCTTGATATTAAATTTAGGTCCTTGTATTTTCTCAAATATCTCAAGTGCAAGTTTAACTCCTTGTTTTATTGAAATATTTTGCTTGTACTTTTCTCTTAATTCTTCTCTTATTTTATCATCATTCTCTCCAATTACATTTGCATAGTATGAAAAATAGTTTCCTGTTACATCGCTTACAAACAATTCTGCTTTTTTTCCATTTATTCCAGCAATCATCATTGAAACTCCAAAAGGTCTTGCTCCCCCATACTGTGTGAATTGCTGTTTCATATTTGCAATTTCTTTTATAACTAATTCAGGTTCAATAGGAGAATTATAAGTTACTCTATGTTGTTGTGAGAAAAGCTGAGCTCTTTCAATAAGTATTCTTGCATCAGAAAGTATTCCTGCAGAACTAGCTATAATATGGGAATCAATTTCAGATACTTTGCTTGCAGATTCTCTAACAATAAGTTTGTCTTCAATTCTTTTATCTGCAAGTATAAAGACTCCATCAGAACAAACCATACCAATACTTGAACTTCCAAGTCTCACTGTTTTCTCAGCATATTCAACCTGAAGTAGATGTCCTTCTGGAGAAAACATAGTGGCTGTTCTATCATAACCCATTGCTTGATGTTGCATATCCATAGGCATATCCATTGTATATCAAGAGAATTTTATAATTGTTTAGTTTTTTCTTTATTCTCGTTTAAATTTAACATTTTTAGAAGTTTTTAAGTTTTGCGGTGAACAAAAGCATTTATCTGCTTAACCCCTTCAAAGTCCCACTAACATTTACAACTTCCATTTTTTCATGGAAAACAGCAATACTTGCTCTCATCAAATCCACTGCTTCTCTGTTTACAGAAATAATTGTTTTTCCTTGTCCTGATTTAATGAAACTTAACTCACATTTGCTCATTCCAAGTGTTCCTGAAAAATCTAATATTGCTTTTTCAATATTTTCTTTTATATTTCTTCCTTCTCCTTTAACAACAAGATATCTTTTGTTTTCCTTATGTGATGCAATTAATGGTTTCATAAAAGAATATGGAAACAGCATTATAAAAAACTTCTGAATTTAACCCTCGCTCTTCCTAAAAACATATTTAAAGCAATTCTTCTAATATTATATAAAAGAGAATGATGTATTAATATGGAAATTTGTACTATTGGTGGTTATGAAGAAGTTGGAAAAAATATGACTGCTGTAAAAGTTGGAGATGATGTTCTCATATTCGACGCAGGGATTTATCTTCCCCCATTAGTTGAATTACAGGAGCAGGAATCACAAGTTAATTACACAGAAAATATGTTAAGAGCAGCAAAGGCAATACCAAATGACTTGGTTCTTGATAAATTAGGATGGACAGATAAAGTAAGAGCAATTATAATTGGACACGCTCATCTTGATCATGTTGGAGGCTTGCCTTACCTTTCAAATAGATACCCTAAAGCAGAAATACTTGCAAGCCCATTTACAATGGCTGTTTTAGAGGGAATACTTAAAGATGAAAAAATCAGTATGAGAAACAAAAGAAGGATTGTAAATGAAAATTCAACTTATCAAATTAAAGGAAGTTCAGGAAATCTTAAAGTAGAATTCATAAACACAACACACTCAACAATCCAATCTCTTTTTGTTGCATGGCATTCCAAAGAGGGAGTTTTCTTTTATGGACTTGATTTTAAATTCGATAATCATCCAGTGATTGGAGCACCTCCCAACTACAAGAGATTAAAAGAATTAGGAAAAATTGGAGTAAAGTGTCTTGTAGTCGATGCATTATATTCTGATACAGACAGAAGAACAGCAAGTGAAAGAATAGCAAGAAACTTGCTTGAAGACGCTCTTGGGAATATTCACGATAAAAACTCTGCAATTTTTATAACCACTTTTTCTTCTCATATTGCAAGATTAAAAAGCATAGTTGAATTTGGACAAAAAACAGGAAGAAGAATAGTTTTTCTTGGAAGAAGCTTAAACAAATATGTTGAGGCAGCAATAAAAGTAAATCAATGTCCTTTCAAAAATAAAATTGAAATTATAAGATATAGAAGGCAAATAAATTCTTTCTTGAAAAAAGTGGAATCCAACAGAGGAAACTATCTTGTAGTATGTACAGGACATCAAGGAGAAAAAGGTTCTATACTTGATAGGATAGTTCATGGAGAAACTCCTTTTAAATTCAAGACAGGAGATAATCTTATATTCTCTTCAAGCGTTATACCTGCAAGTGTAAACATAAATGCACGTGAAAAAATGGACAGCAAATTAAGAAGACAAGGAGTAAGATTGCAGACAGATGTTCATGTTTCAGGACACGGAGGAAGAGAGGACTTAAGGGATTTACTGGAGATGTTGAAACCAGAACATTTAATTCCAGCGCATGGTTCTTTAAAACAGGAGGCTCCTTTAATTGATTTGGCAGGTGAAATGGGATATAAATTTCAAGACAATTCCCATTTATCTTCAAATGGAAAAGTGATAAAAGTATAATATGGCAAAATTAAATGAGGAAATAATAGGTGGATTAATGTCTGCATTAGCAAGAGGACAAGCTCTTGAGAGAGCAATGATGACTTTTTATAATGCAGGATATGAAAAAGAAGAGATTGAAGATTGTGCAAAAGAAGTTTACAACAAAATTGGTCCTAAAGCAATGGGCGTTGATGGTTCTTTACAGGATAAATTAGATGATATTGCTACAAAAGCAGGTGTTCCTAAGACAGAAAAACCAAAAGAAAATACTTCTCAATCACCAGAACAAGGAAGCATAATAGACGATAAATTAACTCTTCAGCCAATACCAGAAAAAAAAGAAATTTTGCCTCAGGAACCAAAAACACAAGAGACAGCTTCTCAAAATATTCCTTCGACCTACGGGACAGGGAATATTTCCCCTCAATATAAAAATGATTCCGATATTACAAATAAAATTGAAGAGGCGATTAAAGGTTTAAGACCTGTAAACATTCCTTCAAAAATAGAGATAGTTCATAAAAATGAAGAAGCAAATCCTCAAGTTATTCAGCATGTTTCAAGTTACATTGAATCTCCACGTGCTCCAAGCAAGATAATTACTTATATTCTTGTATTTGTTTTGGTTCTTCTTTTAGGTGCTTTAGCAGCTGTTTTTCTGTTTAAAGAAGATTTAATCAAATTGTTTAATGATATTGGTCTTGGATAAGCTTTATTGATTTTTTGTAATCCTAAGATTATTATACTTCTTATTCTTTAAAATAATATGACTCCTATCTACCAACCTGCTGAAGATTCTTATTTAATGTCAAGAATATTGAAGGAGCAATTACCAGATTTATTAAATGCAAAGCCAGATTTGAAATTTTTGGAGATAGGAGTAGGTTCAGGAATACATCTTCAGACAGCAAGTAGTTCAGGAATTAAAAAAGAAAATATCTTCTCTTCAGATATAAATGAAAATTCAGTTAGCCACTGCAATATTCTTGGATTTAATTGTGTTTATTCTGATTTGTTTGAAAATATTCAGGGTAAATTTGATTTGATAATCTTCAATCCTCCTTATCTTCCTAAAGATTCCAATGAACCAGAAGATTCAGAAGTTGCAACAACAGGAGGGATTAAAGGAAATGAAATTATATTGCGTTTCCTTAAAGAAGCAAAAGAACATCTAGAAGAAAATGGAAGAATATTCCTTATAACCAGTAGTCTATCAGAAGATATTAATTTTCAAGAATTAGGATATCAGGAAAAAGAGTTAGGCTGTGAAAAAATGTTTTTTGAGAGTTTATGTATATGGGAATTAAGAGTTATTTTTTAATTACGCTTTTCCAATTTTACGATTAATGAATATATTCTTTATGAATGGTGTTTTTTTATTGGAGCATTTTATTGTTGTATCTATTTTTATATCTCTTAATTTGTTATATTTTGCAGTGTTAATATTAAGATTAAGGAACACTGGTTCTGCTTTAATCTCTATTTTGTTTAAAATCCTTCTCCTCTTTTCCATAATTTTTTCAAGTTCCTTAGAATGTTTACCTATTGAACTGCTGTAAAAAGGATGTCCTGGATTATATCTTTGTATTGCTCCTGATTTATTCTTATTGAATCCATTATCAGTAAGATTTAATGCAAGAAAGTTTATAGCATCAGGCATATTCATTGGATTAAAATATCCATCTCCATTCCCATC
>CAZNIA010000007.1:0-18719 GCA_964572995.1 Candidatus Woesearchaeota archaeon | reverse complement strand
ATACCCGGCATCCCTTGCGCAATACCATACGCTCCAGCCCAAGAACCTTTTACTTCAAATATATCTTCAGGATAAATTATATTATCATTCTTGTCTGCAAATAAGTCCAAAAAATCTGTGATATATTTATAGAACTCTTTTCTTCTGTCTGGCCTGTCTAGATAAACAGATATAAAAGAATTTATTAAAGGTCTTTCTCCTGTGTAATTTCCAAGATTGGTTTCAAGTTGAAGTTGTGAAGCAATATGTTCTGGTGAAAGCCCGTATTTTTCTTTTGTTTTTTCAAGATAGTAAGAATATTCTTCAATAAAATCAGCGCATTGTTCAAGAGAAGCTTTTTTCATATACCAAGATTGAGTCGTATCCGAGTAATTTGTAAATCTTTTTTCTTTACCAAATTTATATATTTCAAATCTTGGATCATTGATATATTGAGAAATATCATAACCATCTTTTTTTAATTTTGATTGAAGATTATCTACAACTTTCTTTTCAGATGGACTCAGAGATATTAAAGCAGAAAATAAAATTTCTCGAAGCATGATAACTGTTAATAAAAATATTTTATAAAGATTATCGTAGAAAAGTTCTATTTAATATTTTCTTCAAAAACATCTCTTTTTTCTCTGTAAAATATTCCCAAAGGAATCTTTGTTTTTTTGTGTATGGTATTATAATCAAATTCCTGCGCTCTCTTCATAGCAGCTTCAAAACTTTTATCATTGTGCTTTTTTTCTTTTAGCATGTAAGTGTATTTTTTGTAATTTGCATTAGGATGGAAAATTATGCAAGGTTGTATAACTTCAATAAATGCAAATCCTTTATGTTTGAAAGCTTCTTCAAGAACATCTTCTATTTGTTTTGCATCTGCATAAACTCTTGCAACAAAAGTTGCTCCAGCAGAAAGCATTAATTTTATTGGATTAATTGGAGGCAATTTAACTCCTTTAGGAGTTGTTTTGTCCTTGAAACCTTCTTCTGTTACAGGAGTTGGTTGTCCAACTGTTAAAGCAAATACCTGATTGTTATGAACAAGATATTTTATATCACTATTATACCTTGCAGCATGAATTAAATGCTCCATTCCTTCAGCATAAGCATCTCCGTCTCCTGAAAAAGCAATAACATTAAGTTTAGGTTTTGCAACTTTCATACCTAATGCTGTAGGAAGAGCTCTTCCATGAAGAGAATTTATTCCATTCAAATTAATGTAATCAAATATCTTTGCATGACATCCTATTCCTGTTACCATAGCATAATTTTTCTTATCTTCTTCACTCTTAATTTTTTTAGTTAAGAAATTCTTCACACCTGCAAGTATCTGAAAGTTCCAGCATCCTGGGCACCATGTTGGCTTCGTTGGAGAATTTAAATTTACTGGCATTTTATTAAAACTTAACACCTCCCATAAATTCTTTCCATCTTGGAATTACAATTGAAATTGCTCCAATTATTAAAGCAAGTATGATTCCAACTTCATTATGTTCCTGAGCAATTATCCTCTGTAAACTTACAATTATTATTAATGCTCCTGAAAATATAAAATAGGGAATTCTCCAGGATTTTTTCTGGTCAATAAAAAACCAGAGTATATACAATAAAAGAATTGTAAACAAAACATGATAAGATGCGTCATAAAGTATACTGTTATCAAATAAATACATTGGGAGATATTTAAACAAAACAATTCCAACAATCATTAAGAGTGTAGTATAAGCTATCCAGATTAATTGTTGTTTTGTATGTAATATCATTCTGCCTTCTTTTTGTTTTTTATTTGCTGTTTTCTTGTCTTTTGTTTTACTGTTCTTATTTTTCATCATATCAACCTCTTTTCTATTTCTTTTTTTAATTCATCTGCAAAAAAAGGACGTCCATCATATCTTAATATTTTATTTTTATCATCTATAAATATTCCAGTGTTTTTTGAAATAACTCCTGCTAATTGTCCTGTTGGAGAATTTTCTACAAGGATTATATTTTTCTTGAGAAGATTTTCTTTTATTCCATCTGAAAAAGGTTCTAAATATTTTATATGTAAAAATTCAACATCTAAATCTTTTATGGCATCAATTATAGCTCCTTTAGTTGAACCCCAACTTACAATTATATTCTTTGAATTTGTTTCACCATAAACAGAAAATCTTGGAAGTTTTTCAAGTTCTTTTTTTATTTGCTGAGTTTTTTTCAATCTTTTTTCTACATTTGCTTTTATTATTTGCGGATCTTCTGTAGCACTTCCAAAACCATCTTTTTCATAACTATTATATCTTGTAAGCTGAGTTGTATTTTCTATTTTTATTATCGATGATTCTTCATCAAGAGTGTAATAGCTTTCAGCAAGATGTTTATCTCCCAGAATTATTGAAGGTATTTTGAATTTTTGTGATAAATAAAATGCTTCATTTGTTATTTCTTGTGCTTCTTTTGGGTCTCCTGGTGCAGCAACTGTTCTTGGAAATTGTCCATGTCCAAAATTCAAGGCCATATTCAAATCTCCTTGAGAAGTGTAAGTTGCAACTCCTGTCCCAGGTCCAGGTCTTTGTGATAAATAGACAACAATCGGTATTTCTGCAACTCCTGCCATGCTTAGTCCCTCAGTCATTAAATCAAATCCTCCCCCAGAAGTTCCAACCATAACATTTTTTCCCAATGCAGAACTCCCTAATCCAGCATTAATAACTGCAATCTCATTTTCTAATTCAATTACCTTTACCCCATCTACAGTTGCTAACTCAGCAAGTATAGGGGTTGCAGGAGTCATAGGATATGCATAATAAATATCTATATCTGAGTTTAAAGCTCCATTACATATTCCTGTATTCCCATTGATAAAATAAGTATCTCTTTTACTTATTGGTATTTTACATAAATTTTTTGTTTCTTCTTCATATCCTTTTTTTGCATTAGCAAGATTTTCATTGAAGTTTTTATCTAATTTTTTCAGGCTTTCTTCAAGAAGGTTGAAATTCAAACACAATAATTTGAATATTCTCCCAGCATAATACATATTTTCTTTGGAATCTTTCAAAATTATTCCTCCTGTTTTCAATTCTTTTTTATGCAATTCTTCTGTTTTAGCATCCAGACAGACTAAAATGTCAATTTTTGAATCATTACTATAAACAGGTTCATCTGAAAAAGTAAGAACATTAAAATTATGTCCTCCTCTTATAAGAGATTGATAATCTCTGGAATAAAAAGCATAATTCCCACTTTTTATAAGAGCATCCCCTACAATTTGTGTTAAAATGTTTGGTCCCTGCCCTGCTTCACCACCAATAAGTATATTATATCTCACTTTGTACCTCTTTTAATACAATTAATTTTATATATAGGAATAGTTTTGAGCTGTTATAAACTTTTTTGTATGAAAATAATTAAAAATACTAAATTAAATTAATACTAAAATGGTAAGATTCGCTCATATAGCAGATGTACACCTAGGGGGGTGGAAGCAGCAACCAATGCAGGATTTGAATTTCGAATCTTTTAAAGAGGCTGTGAATATATGCATAACTTCTAAAATGGATTTTGTGCTATTTTCAGGAGATTTATTTGATTCAGCATACCCTCCAATAGAGATACTGAAAGAAACTTTTGCACAGTTTAAAAGACTTAAAGATGCAGGAATACCTTGTTTCACAATAGCAGGTTCTCATGATTATTCTGTTTCTGGTAAGACTTTTTTAGATGTTCTAGAGAAAGCAGGATTTTGCAAGAACGTGTATAATGCAGAAGAAAAAGAAAATTCAATCACTCTTAATCCGGTTATTTACGGCAATGTTGCAATATACGGATATCCGGGGAGAAAATCCGGTTTAGAAATAGCAGACTTGAAAAAAGTGAAATTCAATGATGCTCCCGGATTATACAAAATATTTATGCTTCATACAACAATAGATAGAGTTGTTGGTTCTTTACCAATAGAATCAATTAATCCAGACAGACTTCCTAGTGCTGATTATTATGCACTTGGGCATATTCATGTTTTTTACAGCGATAGAGGGTTTGTTTATCCTGGGCCTTTATTTCCCAACAATTTCAAAGAACTTGAAGATTTAAAGCAAGGCTCTTTTGTTATAGTAGATACAGAATCTAATTCAAAACTACAAAGAATAAAATTGCCAACAAAACAAATAGAGCATATGGTTATTGAGATAGAAGATGCACTAACAGGAACAGAAAAAATAATTTATGAACTAAATAAAAAAAGCCTTAAGGATAAAATAATTTTACTTCGGGTTTATGGGGAATTAAAAAGAGGAAAATCTTCTGATATAAAATTTTCCAAGATTGAAGAATTCATTAAAAGCAAAGAAGCTTATTTTTTACTGAGAAATACTCATGATTTAATTTCTGAAGAACAAGAAATGGAGTTCCATATCCCAGAAAAAGATTCTGATAACATAGAAGAAGAAACAATAAAAGCATATTCTGAAGAAAATCCATCTTCTTTCAATAAGATAATAAATGAGTTGATGAATACACTTTCAATAGAAAAACAAGAAGGAGAAACAACAGAAACTTTCAACAACAGAATACTTCAGGGAACTAAAAAATTCTTTAAGTTTCAATAATAGATTCAAATGAAAATAAAAAAAATAACATTGGACAATATACGAAGTTATGAACATCAGGAGATAAACTTTCCAGAAGGTTCTGTTCTTCTTTCAGGAGACATTGGTTCAGGTAAAACTTCTATACTTTTAGGAATAGAATTCGCTTTATTTGGATTACAACCAGGACAAAAAGGTTCTTCTATTTTACGTAATGGGCAAGTTCAAGGAGGAGTTGAAATTGAATTTGAAGTGGACAACAAAACAATAATCCTTGAAAGAACATTAAAAAAATCAAAATCTATTTCTCAGGATTACTGTTCAATTTCAATAGATGGAGAAAAAAAAGAAATCTCAGTTACAGAATTAAAAAACAAAGTCTTGGAACTATTGAACTACCCTAAAGAATTTTCAAAAAAGCAGAATATCCTTTACAAGTTCACAGTTTATACTCCTCAGGAAGAAATGAAACAGATTATTCTTGAAGATTCTGAAACAAGAATAAACACTTTAAGACATGTTTTTGGAATAGATAAATACAAAAAAATACTTGAAAATGCTTCTGTTTTAATAGCTAAAGTAAGAGAAGAAAAAAGAATAAAGGATGCTATAACTTCTAATCTTGAACAAGATAAACTCCATATAGAAACCAAAGAAAAGGAACTTGCAGAAAAATCATTTAGTATACTCTCTTTTGAAAGTGATTTCAAGAAAAAATATGAAAAAAGAAAACTTGTTCAGGAAGAAAAAGAAGAGATATCAAGAAAAATAGATGAGAAAAGAAAACTTCAACAAGAAATAGAAAAAACAAGATTTCTTAAGTCCACAAAAGAAGATACAATCTCAAGTAATTCTCGTATGATGACTCAACTCAAATCTCAGATTCAGGAATTAAAAGATCTAGACTATGATGAAAAAGAAATAGAGAAACTGGAAAAAGATATTTCTGAATTAAAATTAAGAAAACAAGAATTAAATGAAAAAAATATACACATTACAAGTTTAATTCACTCTCTTAATTCAAAGAATACCGATAATGAGAAAGTAAAAGAAAAGCTTAAACATCTTGAAGTCTGCCCTACTTGTCTTCAGGAAGTTGATCCAGTATACAAATCTAATGTAATTAATCAAATGGACTCAGACACTTCCGCAAATAATAATCTTATAACAGAAAACACAGAGAAGAAAGAAGCCATAAGAAATCAGATGCTTAAACTTGATTATGATACTTCAATAAAAGAAAAAAGAATTCAAGAAATTAGAATATTGAAAGTAAGATTACGTGAACTTGAAGACAAACAAAGACATTTAACAACACTTGAAAAAACAAACTCTGCTTTAACTAAAGATTTAGAAATGTTAGATAACCAAATAGATCTTCTTAAATCAAGTGTATTTGAACTAAACAAATATGATAATCTTAATGAAGAAAAACAAAAAGAGCTTAATGATGCGCTTAGAGAAGAAAAAATGGCAGAAATAAAAGTTGCAGAATTAAAAAGAGAAATAGAAGTATTCTCAAGGCAAATAAATGAAATGAAAGAACGTGTTAAAAAGACAGAGGAAATAAAACAGCAAGCTCATTATCTTTCTGATTTAGAAGAATGGCTCTCAAAAAAGTTTATACCAATAATCTTGGTTGTTGAAAAAAATGTTTTCACTAAATTAAAGATAGAATTCTCAAAGCTTTTTTCTAAATGGTTTTCAATGTTGGTATCTGACAGTTTCAATGTAAGATTAAGTGAAGACTTCACACCAGTAATAGAACAGCAAGATTATGAAATAGATTATGCATATCTTTCAGGAGGAGAAAGAACAGCTGTTGCTCTTGCTTACAGACTTGCTTTAAACCAGGTAATAAACTCTTTTTTAAGCAAAATAAAAACAAGAGATTTAGTTATACTTGATGAACCAACCGATGGTTTTTCAGAACAGCAACTAGATAAGATGAGAGAAGTTTTAGATGAATTGAATGTTTCTCAATTAATAATTGTAAGCCATGAACAGAAGATTGAAAGCTTTGTAGATAATGTAATCAAGTTCAAGAAAGAAAACGGAAGAAGCGTTATTGAGAGTAAATAAAAATCCAAAATATTCCCGCCTCTCTCCCAACCAAAAAATTTATAAAACCCCCAATTTTACATATAATATAAATTCTAGATTGATTTTATCTAAAAATCTAAAATGGACGAAGAATTAAAAAAGTCAATGTTAAAGACAGGTACAACAATATTAGGAATTGTTTGTAAAGATGGAATTGTCATGGCTTCTGACAGACAAATTTCTGCAGGTAACCTGGTTGTAAGCAAAAATTATGCAAAGACAGTAAAGATAAATGATTATCTTCTTGTTTCTTTCACAGGCATGGTTTCTGATGCTCAGAGAGTTGTAAAACTTTTACCAGCAGAATTGAAACTTAAGGAACTTAGAGCTAAATCAAGACCTACTGTTGAACAAGCAGCAAACTTACTTTCAAGTATATTATATTCTGGAATAAGACAACCTTCAATGATTCCAATGCAAGTTGGAAATTTAATAGCAGGTTTCAATGAGGACGGAACAATGGAACTTTACACAGTTGAACCAGCAGGAAGTGTTGTTAAAGTAGAAGATTATGATGCAAATTTTGGTTCAGGAATGCCCTATGTTTTAGGATTATTGGAAAGACAATACAAAAAAGACTTGACTCTTAAAGAAGGAATTGAGCTTGCAAAAGAAGCTTTAAAATCTTCAACTCAAAGAGATATGGGGTCTGGATATGGGATTGACGTGTTTGCAATAACAAAAGAGGGAATTAAAAAAGTCGTTGAACAACAAATTCTTCCAGAATACATAGACGAGAAGAAATAAACTTACTTATATTTTTAAAATGGGAATTTTAGATACGATTACAGAAAAATTACACGGAAAAGTTAAAGAAGCTAATTTTGAAGGAGCAAATATAGTTCTTTACACAGATAATGAGAATTTTTTCAGAGAAGGAGAAGGTCAGATAAAAAAGATAGTTGACGAAATAAAAAAAAGAATAGAACTTCGTGCAGATCAAAAGATATTGCCTACAAAAGAAGCAACTGAAAAGAAAATACGTTCGATAATTCCAGAAGAAGCAGAAATAACAGAGATTTTATTTGATGCCCCAAGAAGTATAGTGGTTATAGAAGCTAAAAAACCAGGGTTAGTTATTGGAAAAGGCGGTTCTATTCTAGAAGAAATAAGAAAAGAAACTTTATGGGTTCCTCAAGTTCAACGTTCTCCTGCAATAAAAAGCAAGATAACTGAAAATATCAGAGAAGTTCTTTACGACAACAACAATTACAGAAGAAAATTCCTTAATGAAATAGGTGAAAAAATCTACAAAGGTTGGAATCCAGATAAAATAGAAGAATGGGTTAGATTAAGCTTCCTAGGAAGTGGAAGACAGGTTGGAAGAAGCTGTTTGCTTTTACAAACTCCAAATTCAAATATTCTTTTAGATTGTGGAATTGATGTTGCTTCTTCAGGAAACGATAAATTTCCTTACTTTAATATTCCCGAATTTGATATCTCCCAATTAGATGCAATAATCTTAAGTCATGCTCACTTAGATCATTCAGGATTACTTCCTTATCTTTACAAAATGGGATATAGAGGTCCTGTTTACATGACTGCTCCTACAAGAGACATTGCAGCACTTCTTGCTTTGGATTTCATAGGTGTTGCATATAAACAAGCTGCAACTCCTTTATTCAGTTCAGCTGACATAAAAGAAATGGTTAAACATAGTATTTGTTTGAATTACAATGAAGTAACCGATGTAACTCCGGATATAAGAATAACATTCTATAATGCAGGACATGTATTAGGTTCTTCACAAGTTCATATTAATATTGGAAATGGTTTACATAATTTTGTTTATACAGGTGATATGAAATATGGTAAAACTAGACTTTTAGATCCAGCTGTAAACAGATATACAAGAGTTGAATCAATCCAAGTTGAATCAACTTACGGAAGCAAAGAGGATATTCTTCCTCCAAGAAAAGACACTGAAAAAAAATTCATTGATATGGTAAGAGAAACAGTTGAAAAAGGTGGCAAAGTTCTTCTTCCAGAGTTAGGATTAGGTCATGCTCAGGAAACTCTTTTAAGAGTTGAAGAAGCAATAAGAACAGGAGAACTTCCAAAAATACCAATGTACATTGATGGTATGATTTGGGATATTAATGCAATACATACAGCTTACCCTGATTTCTTGAGTGCAAATATACGTTCTTTGATTTTTCAAGATAAAAATCCATTCGTCTCAGATATTTTTGTAAGAGTCGCTTCCCCTCAAGAAAGAAAGCAAGTAATTGAAGGAGGCCCATGTATAGTTATTGCAACTTCAGGTATGCTTGTTGGAGGAGCTTCTGTTGAATATTTCAGATACTTTGCAGATAATCCAAACAATCTAGTGATATTAAGTTCTTATCAAGGGCCGGGTTCACTTGGAAGAAAATTGCAGGACGGTGAAAAAGTAGTTCAGATTGAATCAGAGAGAGGAATGCAGGAAATAAAAGTTAATATGAGAGTAGAACTATTGAGTGGTTTAACTCCGCATTCTGGAAGAAATGAATTAATGGCGTTTTTCAATAATATTTATCCAAAACCAAAAAGAATACTTATCAATCACGGAGAAGTTTCAAAGTCTCTGGATTTAGCTTCTTCATTGTATAAAGTTCACAGAGTTGAAACAACTGTTCCAAGAAATCTAGAGATTGTAAGATTGAGATAAATTTATTTTATGATATAAATTCTTATAAATTAAATGTATTTAATAGAAACATGGCTTCAAGAATAAGAGAATACTTTGAAAGACAGTCTAATTTTTTAAGGAGTATAACCAAGATAAATATTTTTGGGATTTATCAACCACAATTACCTTCTTGGATGGACAGTAATTTAACTCCCCAAGAACAAGATTATCTCGCAATAAAGAGAGATTGGGAAAAAGTAGGAAGTGATTTAGAAAAAGCAATGAAGGACACTAAAATAAACCAAAAGTAATCTTATTTTTTATCTTTATTAATTTCTTTCCATTCTTTTTTTGTTAATGCCATCTTATATTCATCTCTTCCTGTTTCAGGATCTTTTCCTTCTCCATTTATCTTAAACCCTATTTTTTGGTAAAGATTTGAAGCAGGATTGTCTTTATACACATCTAGATTTATTTGAGAAACATTTATTGAATTGAAAGCATAATCTATCATTAATTTAAGCGCTTCTTTTCCAAACCCATTTCCTCGCTCTCCAATCATTATTGCTATTTCAGGTCCTTTTTCAAAATCCTTGCTATCCACTAAATTAATATCTCCTACTGGTTTTCCTGTTTCATTGTCATATATCCCAAGAGTTAAATTTGAAGGGTCTTCTCTCCACTCATTATGCATTTGAATAATTTCTTCAACACTCATGTTTTCTTCTTCACCAATACCATCTATAACTTCTATATGTCTTAACCATTGATAGTACTTTTCATAGAATTCATCTCCTACAATAGACTTTAATGTTACTTTTTCTCCTACAAGAACAGGAAAAATCTTTTGGTTTTTTTTATGATATTTTGCTATATCTTTTGCCACTTATATCCTTGTTATTTAAACTTTAAAAACCCTAATATCCTCTATATTCTATGAAGCACAACCTAAAAGTAACACTAATCCTTCTTGCAATGTTCATTGTAACCCAATTCATTGGTTTATATGTTGTAAATCATTATTCAGTTCAAGACAATGAAATACCTTATGGTATGGAAACTCCTGAAGCAGAACAGGAATTGGATTTTTACACTTCTTTTTTACCTTCAATAATAATCGCATTTATATTTGCAATAGTTCTTTTAATTCTTTTAACTAAGTTTAATCTTAACTTTGTTCTTAGAGTCTGGTTTTTTGCAGTGATGCTTATAGCAATAGCAATATTTCTTAATAGCTTTTTTCCAAATGAAACTTACTTTCCTTATTTTGCACTTGTCTTTGCTCTTCCTCTTGCAATAATAAAAATCTTTAAGAGGGACTTTTTAATTCATAATCTTACAGAATTAGTTATTTATCCTGCTATAGCCTCAGTTTTTGTTCCTCTTCTTAATTTCTGGACTGTTATAATAATATTATTTTTAATTTCTATTTATGATATGTGGGCAGTCTGGCATTCAGGAGTAATGCAAAAAATGGCTAAATATCAAATAAATGAATTAAAAGTATTTTCAGGATTTTTTGTACCTTATATCTCCAGAAAAACAAGAATGGAACTTAAAGATACTCCTAAATCCAATTTAAAAGACAAGAAGATTCAAGTAAACATGGCTATATTGGGAGGAGGAGATGTTGTTTTCCCTATAATAGCTTCAGGAGTTGTTTTAAGACAGTTTGGGTTTGCCCCTGCATTATTAGTTGTAATAGGAGCAACTTTAGGTTTGAGTTACCTTTTATTCTTTGCAGAGAAAAAGAAATTCTACCCTGCAATGCCTTTCATAACAGCAGGAATCTTATTGGGTTTAGCTGTTGCTTGGATTTCAGGATTAATTAGCTTTTAGAATTATTAATTATCCTATTGTATTTTTCAATTAATTCATTTTCCCTAACAAGATTATTCATTGTTTCCAATTCACAAAATTTTTCAATTAATTTCTTTGAAGTTCCTTCTATTCTGATATTTAATCCTATAAATTCAACTGTAGTATCTCCTGATAAAAGACAATTTTCTAGTTTTCCATTATTTAATCTGTCACCCCTATAAGGATTGAATACTGCTTTTCTATTTTCAAAACTCTTTAATTTACCGTAATGCATAGCTCCCTGAGGCAGAATAGTTATTACAACATATTTATTTAAATACCCTGCATATTCCTTCTCTGGTGTTTTAGGCCCTATCTGTGTCATATATGCCTGATTTTTCCCAGATTTATAAATCTTTATATTGTAACTACTTATTAAATACAACATATAGAAATATTTATAAACCCCTAAAGAATAGTGACTTTATGGAAAAAGATACGAATAAGAGTATTGAAGAAAGAGTAGACGATGTCTTAAAAAACAGAAATATAATGAATCTAAGAGCAAAGTTAAAGACAATTGAACAATCTCAAAGAAGAAATTACCTAGAGAATAAAAAGACTCATTTTGAAAGATACAGAACAATAGTAGATTATTTCACTGAATCTGAAAATCAAGATAGAGTTTACAGCAATAAAATGCAACTTAATGAGGTTATGCATGGCTTAGTAAATTGCTTCCAGGATTACAGCGATAATGGAAAAGACTGGGATGAAGTGGATGAACATAATGCTCTTGTAAAAGAATCCAGTTTAAGATTAAACAGAATTTTGGATGAGGCTAGAAATCAAAATGTCTATCCTATAATACCCCCAATGATAGACCCAGAAGGAGGATTTATTCTTTAAAATGTTGGTCAAACAGGAATTAATCAACAAAATCAAGGATTACTTTGATTTGAATGTTTATGAAACAAAAGTCTGGCTTGCTTTAATTGGAAAAGGCTCAGCTTCTGCAGGTGAAATTGCAGAGCTTTCAGGAGTTCCAAGAAGCAGAACTTATGATGTTTTAGAAACACTTGAAAAGAAAGGATTTGCAATAGTTAAACTAGGTAAACCTGTTAAGTATTTAGGTGTAAAACCAAGAATGATTCTTGAAAAACTTAGAAACAATGTAAGAAGCGAGGCAGAAGAAAGAATACAAAGTCTTTCAAACATAAAAGACACTGAAGAATTCGCTCAACTTGAAGAAATTTACAAAGGTGGATCAGACCCTGTAAAAAGAGAAGATGTTTCTGCAGCAATAAAAGGAAAATCAAACATTTCAAATTACTTAAGAGAAATAATAAGAGAAGCTAAAAAAGAAGTATTAATATGTGCAAATGCAAGAGATATACTTTCTAAAACAAAGCTTTTCCAGCAAACTTTTGAAGTATTAAAGAAAGAAAACATAAAGATACTTTTATGTCTTTCAGGAGAAGAGAACTTTGTAAAGAAAGCAGAAACAGAATTTCAAATAAAAGTAAAGAAAGTAGACATTAATGCTAAATTCTTCATAATTGACAGAGAAGAAATACTATTCTATTTAACTAAACCCGACAGCAAAGAAGAATCAGCAATTTGGCTTAATTCTGAATTCTTTTCACAGTATTTCGCAGCACTTTTCGAAACTGCTTTTGGAATAGAAAAGTCAGAAAAATTAGCTAAACCTGCTAAAAAGGAGAAAAACTAAGATGACAGAAGAACAAAATCACCCAAAAAAAGTTCCTGTTACAACCTACAAATTAGGTTCTGAGAATTACTTTATGGTTTATCCAACAGTTAAAGGATATCATTGTTCAGGAAAAATTGCAGGAGCAAGAATAATAGCAGAAAGCGAAACAATGGATGAAATTTATTCTTCAATAACAAAACAACTAGATCTTGCAAGATTAAATTACTTAACTGATGCAATTACTCTTGAAGAAGTTTCATTAAGAATAAAAGAGAATATTCAATCAGAGGAAAATCCTCTGGAGAAGCTTACAAAAGACATGGGAGGAGAAGTAAAACAAAGAAAATAAAATGGAAGAAAAAGTAGTTTACAGTGCAAGAGAAAGAGTTCCAGGACAGAACAACTTCATAAGAATAAATGAATCTGTTGCTGTTGTATTGAAAAGATTAGGATGGAAAGTTGTAAACAGCTCTTATCTTCTTTCAGAAGGTTTACCTGTAGAAGCTTACGGGTATTATAAACTTCCTGGAGTAGGTATAATAAGAACTGTTTTAGTTTACAGAAACTCTGAATACACTTTTTTTGTTAACCTATTGGGGTTCGAAGGTGCAAAACAAGAGTATCATAAGATAAAACTGTACCTTGAAGATACTTTAAAAAAGGTTCTTCACTAATTTTAATAATACTAATAAAATGGAAAACTGGGATCAATTAGACATAGGTAAAATAATTAATTATAGAAAGAAAGTTAATGATGATTTAGATTCAAAAGAGACATTTGCTATATGCAGAACTTATCCTAAATCAGATTTCTTAGGAGTAATAGATTATCCAATAGAATTAAGTTCAAGATATCAGGTAATAAATATTTCAAGAAATAAAGAAAGATTTAACGAATCTGCACTTGAATATCCTGGAGATTGGCATTTTAATGGAGAAGTTTCAAAAGCCGAGTTAAGTGTTTTAGAAAAAATTTCAAGTGAATTTTAATTAAAATAATCTGTTTTTGATTTGAATATAATCTTTAGAAATTAGTTATTGTTATAAATTATCTTTTAATCATGTTTATTCATAATTAATTATTAGCGATTTTCATTTATAGATAATAAAATATCCCTCTCAAAGATATATATTGAACTCTAAGTAAAATTTAATCCTGTTATGTACATCTCTTGTATTATCTTGCTGTTTTTATTTTTCCACTTTTCCAAGAATTCCCTTAAAGTACTTTCCATATTTTCCTTAGCATACAATCTTCCTGATTTTTCATAAACTGTTTTATGTTCTTTTTTAAAATCTTCAGAGTTTTTCTTGTCGTCTTTATATGGTCCAGAGTAAATTATCTCCTTTCTTCTTTCTGCAACAAAAAATAATTTTGCAGATTTACTGTTACCATACTCAAATCCTTTATTTTTCACAACAAAAAACCTATTTATCTCTTTTTCAAGGTAATTATAAAATTTCAAGAGTTTACTTCCAGCAATATCTCCCTCTGGTTTATTTGTTTTAGCTTCAATTAAAATAAACTCTTTCTTATTTTTCAAGGAGTTTTCTTTTATTTTGTTTATATCTACTTTTTCAACTTCAAAACTTTTTATAGAAGGATTTTTAATAAATTTTATGCATGATTTTTGGAATTTTTCAAATGTTTCTTGACTTAATGCAGCCAAAACATTTCTTTGCTTGTATGTTGGATCGATAACTATAATTGGAGAGTTTAATTTTGAACTGTTTAAATCCATTAAAATTTCTCTTTTATTTTTGAACTGTTTTTCTATATCTATTATTAATTTTTCTTTACCTACTTTCAACATTGCATTTAAGAATTTTTCAAATCCTTTATAATAATAAACCAGTAATTCCAAAGAATATCCTGAGAAACCATGTATATATGATTCAGCTCCATAACATTTGTTTGCATAACAGAAAGCTTTTGCTATTTTTATTTCATTTAATATTTTTTTATCTTTTATTCTCTTATTTATGTACTTAACATGAAGGTAAGATAAATCTGTTATATTCTCGTATTCTTTTGGATTATTTATTTTTCTTACAGGAATTAATTCTATAAAGAAATTTTCTCCATAATTTATTCTGAAATAGTCTCTTGAACCATGAATAACAGAATGCTCCCTTAATCCATTAAGAAGTTTTTTTGTTAATTCTGAAAGTTCTTGATTTTTGTATTTCTTATCATATCTTATGAAAACATCTACGTCATATTTGTCTTTTTTTATGACGGTTCCTTTTGCAAAACTTCCACCAACAAATATCTCTGCATCTATCTTTAATTTTTTTATATTCTTATTTAATGCTTCACAGAAAGAATCAACATTCTTTTTTATTTCTTTTAATTCATTCTCAGAAGGATTGCACCTCTCCAGAATCTCTTTAAGAATTTTTTCGTTTTTTTTCATTAGGGTCTTTTATCTCCTTTAACTCCTTAACACTCCTTTGTAAGGTTGATGCTAAGTCAATAATATATTTTCCTTCTTCTAACTTGTAAATTAAAGGCCTTTTTTTATTGAAAACATTAACAATATCTATCTCAAACTTTCCATCTCCTAAAACTCTTACAGACTCCAAATCTAATATCACCGGAGTTTCCTCATCGACAACACCAACAATTTCCCTTATGTCTTTTTCTATTGTTGTTTTTTCTTTTTCAGGTATTTCTATTATTCTGTTTTTTATTTGCTCAAGTTGTTCCTGTTTAACATAAAAAAAGAATTTTCCCCCACAGTTTGAACATCCTTCTAATAATTCTTTACTTCCCAAAGGTATTATCTTGGAACACTTAACACATTGATGAGGCATAAAAAGGAAAATTCATACAAGTTTATAAAATTAATGATGTTTTTAGATGTTAAAGATATTTTATTATCACAAAAAATAATTCTAATTGAAGTTAAGGACATCACGATTCGATTTCACTATGATAACTTAATTTACCTATAAAATAACCTAATCTTATATACAAATAGAATTTTCTTACTTACTCAACAGCAATTCAATCTTCTTTGGATTTCTTTTTATTTCTTTAACTATTGTAGCAGGTCCAATTATGGTTATAGCACCTAAATCTCCTCTTGTTAATGCATTTACTAAACTATTTCTCATTCTATCCAATATACTTTCTTCCCCATTTCCTCCAATAACAGCAAGTTCAATCCCTTTGAAGTCTTTGATATGTCCAATCATGGCCATAGTGTCTCCAATAAGTCTTGCTTCTTCTTCTGATTTGAGTCTTCCCTGGATAAACAAAATATTATTTCCAAGAACTATATTAAGTATTTTTCTTATTCTCTCGTGGCTGTTTAAATCTCTTATTTCAGAATAAGGGATAAATTGTATTGAAAAGCCTTTGATTTTCCCGAGATTTTTATCACCTTTTGCCATTTTTATTATATGTAAAATTCCTTTTTAAATGCTTTTTGCCAATTTAAATATTGATTCGTAAAATTCTTCAAAGTTCTCACCACTTCTTGCACTCACTCCAACAACATCATATTCAGGGAATGCAGCTTCTATTTTCTTTAAATCTGATTTCTTTAAATCTATTTTATTTCCAACAATTAATACAGGTATTTTTCTTGCAACTAAATTACCCACAATAGTAATATTTACTTGATTGTAAGGGTTTTCTGATGAATCTAGAACTATTACAACAACATCCATATCATCAAGCCATTTTATGCTTTCAATAACTCCTTGTGTTGCTTCTTTAGCTCTTTCTTTTGCTTCTTTCTTCTTCATATTGTATTTAAGGAAGTCTTCATAATCTATCTTTGTAGCTATTCCAGGAGTATCTATCATCTTGAATGTCAAAGTTTTTCCTTTATATTTTATTTCTACTTTCTCTTTGAATTGAACATTCCTTGTTTCATGAGGTACTTTACTTACGCTCCCTATTTCCTGTCCTGTAAAATCTTTACATATTCTGTTTGCTAAGCTTGTTTTTCCTGCATTAGGAGGCCCATAGAATCCTAATTTTATTTCTCTTTTATTCTTGAATAAGTTGTTGAATATCTTCTTGAAAAAGTTTTTGAATATTTTTATTTCCATTATATATTTTTTGTTTAAATAGGTTTATTAAATTTGTGTTACTATTTCTTAACAGGATTTTTCTTTATTTCTTTTTTTGGTTCCTGAGACCCAATGTTCATTGGTTGATGTATCATTCCTGCTATTTTCTTTCCGTGGTATTTTTGCATAGCATAACTTATTTGTTCTTTTGTCCATCCAGCTTTTTTAAGGTTCTTTTCAATTTCTTCTTTAGGTATTCCTTTAAGCTTTGAATTATGAATATATATCATAATATTGTACATGTTGTTTTTTGTTTTAAACAAATAAGTTTCATATTTCTTTCTATACCAGATTTGAAGTAAAATATAAGTTATTGCACCTATAAATAAAACAAGGAAGAGTATTAAACCAAATAGCATCCACTTCTTTTGAGCTTCCCATCTTTCATAATTTCCAACATTTATTGGAGTTAAAGAATCAATAGCTGGAGAAACAAATAAAGGAAAATTCATGAAATTGTAATTTTCTTTTGTAACCATTCCCAATGTGCCATATACCTCATTTAAACTCAAATACAAATATCCTGCTTGTTCTTGTATTGGAAGAGTTATATCTTCAAAGATTATATCTCCTGTGTTTTGAACAATAATATATGCTTCTCCTGGATTTCCAATTCTTTCAAATGTGAAAAGGAAAACATTTAATCTTTCTTTTTCTTCTTCACTATACTCTATCTCTACTTCTTTGTATACTACCTTTGTTATTAAATTCTGAGTGTTCCATAAAAATATTGCATCTAAATATTCTTGCTCATTACCGCTAAAAACCCCTCCATTAATTCCTGCAAGAACTTCAAGATTAATAATTCCTCTTTCAGAATAAAATGTTATTGGCTCAGTGTAACTTATTTGACGAATGTCTGTAGGTATTTTAATCGAAGACATATTATTCAAAAGTTCTTCTTGCTCTTCAGTTGTTAATGATTCGTAATTTTCTTCAATATACTCCAATTCTGGTTCAATTCTTGTTGTGTTAAGATATTCTCTTAAAAGATTCTGAGTGTATCCATCATATGTGCTTATTTCGTGTTTAGAGGCATTTAGAAGCGACTTTTTTTCTTCTAAAGCTTCTTCTATTGCAGTTTCAGAAGAAGAAATTTCAAATGTTTTTTCAAACACTTCTTCTCCATTTAATGTTATAATATAATTAAAATTTCCTTCTATTGAAGGCATTTGGAATCCTGTGAAATTAAAACTTAATGTTTGAAAGGCTGAACTTATTGAAGTATTAGATAAATCAAAAAATATTGTGTGATAATCTTCATTTTCATCTAATAATTCATTTAAGTAAATATAATTCCCAAAAGAATCTGTGAAATTAGAATTTAAACTCTGATTCAAGAAACTTATATTCAAGTCTGCCTTTAAAGTTTCTGATGGTTGATATTTTTCAACTATTGAACTTCCACTTTCAGAAAATTCAAATGAAGCAGAAGCTAAGCCAATAAAAAAAACTGCAAATACGAGAATAAATACTCCTTTACACCTCATTATTATAACAATAAATTCTTTTTTATAAATCTTTTTAATCTGTGTTTATACGTTTATAGAACTTCTCTTTACTTTCTTTTATGGGATTTTCTTCCAGACTTTGATTTCTTGGAATTGTCTTTTCTTAAAGCATAAACAAGATAAATTAATCCAACAATTGCAATAACAAGAACTACTTGGTATACTCCAAAGAATGGAAGTTCAACTGTTGCTGGGCATTGAACCGTTTGCATTCTAGTTGATAAACAATCATTATACTCTGCTTCAATATAATATCTGTAAATTCCACTTCCAATAGGGTATTCCATGAAGCTTTCAGGGGGAAGTCCTGTAGCTGAAGTTTCTGCTAAAGTATA